>JAEZGP010000502.1 GCA_023437285.1 Actinomycetes bacterium
GCTCGGCGCTGCCGGCGCCGACGGGGTGGCCGCGGAGGGCACAAAAACCTCCCGCAGCCGGCGCGCGACGGGAGCCTCGATGGTGCTCGACGCCGACTTGACGTACTCGCCCATCTCGGTCAACTTCGCGAGCACTGTCTTGCTGTCAACCCCGAGCTCCTTCGCGAGCTCGTGTACGCGGGGCTTGCCTGCCACTGCACTCCTCATCCAGAGGTCGGCGGGCAGCCCCCGCTCGACCTCACTAGGGCACGTGAAGCCTGATCATTTCAGCGACTTCATCGGGTGCTCATGTGTGTCGTCCTACCTTGCGTCTCCGGGTGGGCGGGCCCCACCAACGGCATGTCCGAATGCTTCGACGTACGCCGCGACCGGCCCGGCGTCAACGACCCCGGTGAGGCGCAGCGCGCGCCCGAAGGCGCGCCGCCGCTCCGCCTGCGCGAAGCAGGCCGGATCGGGATGCAGATGAGCACCGCGACCCGGCAACCGACGAGCCTGGTCCGGCACGAGCCGCCACTCGGGCGACCCCGCCGCGACCGAGTCACCGGGCGGCGCCTGGTCGGCGACCGCCGTAGCGACAACTCGAAGCAGTTCGGAGGCTGCCGCGCGCTTCCGACAGCCGACGCAGGTGCGCACCACGGGGGCGGACACGGTCCCGGTGACCGGTCGATTGACCAGTACCGACGCCACGTCCGAGTTCCCAGCTGGCACCGCCGTCGAATGTGCGGCCGACCGCGCACGACGTACCACTGAGAAAGTCTACCCCGTGCGCCGAGCAGAACCGCCGGCCGGCTCAGTCCATCGCGCGACTGGCGTCCATCATCGCCGCCGTCGACCCGGCCGCGGCGGCCCGTCGCGGCGCCAAATCGGGCCGTCAGCCGGGGTCTTCGCGCCGCCGGCTCAGTCCCCCACGGCCGCGGCCGGGGCGGTGGCCGCCTCGGTGTCGGGCCGGATATCGATGCGCCAGCCGGTCAACCGGGCAGCTAGCCGGGCATTCTGCCCTTCCCGCCCGATCGCGAGGGACAGCTGAAAATCGGGCACCGTGACCCGCGCCGTCCGGGTCGCCTCGTCGACGACCTCGACCCGCAGCGCCTTGGCCGGCGACAACGCGTTGCCCACGAAGGCCGCCGGGTCGTCCGACCAGTCGATGATGTCGATCTTCTCGCCGTTCAGTTCGCTCATCACGGCGCGCACCCGGGCCCCCATCGGCCCGATGCAGGCGCCCTTGGCGTTCACGCCCGGGGCCGTCGACCGTACGGCGATCTTCGTACGGTGACCTGCCTCACGGGCGATCGCCGCGATCTCCACGGTGCCGTCGGCGATCTCCGGAACCTCCAGCGCGAACAGCTTCTTGACTAGGCTCGGGTGCGACCGCGACACGGTCACCTGCGGCCCTCGGAAGCCCTTGGCCACGTGCACGACCACACACTTGATCCGCTGGCCGTGCTCGTACACCTCGCCGGGCACCTGCTCGGCGTGCGGCAGCATCGCCTCCAGCTTGCCGAGGTCGACGCTCACGATGCCCTTCTCCGAGCGGCCCTCGTGCGCCTGGATGATTCCCGTCACAAGGTCGCCGTCGCGGCCCACGTACTCGCCGTAGTGGACCTCGTCGGTGGCCTCGCGCAGCCGCTGGAGGATGACCTGCTTCGCGGTCATCGCGGCGATGCGCCCGAAGTCGTGCGGGGTGTCATCCCATTCGCGCACCAGCTCGCCCTCGGGGCCGTACTCCTGGGCGTAGACGGTCGCGCCGCCCGCCTTATCGATCTCCACCCGCGCGTGCGGGTGCGCGTGGTCCGTGTGCCGGTACGCCGTGAGCAGCGCGGTTTCGATCGCGGCGAGAATCGTCTCGACCGGTATCTCGCGCTCCTGCGCCAGGGCGCGCAGCGCGGCGAGGTCGATGTTCACGCCTCGTCCCTTCCCTTTCCATCCTGGTCATCAATCATCTCATCGATGATCAGCTCATCGGCGCCGTCATCCCCGGTGCCGTCGTCCTCATCAGTGTCGTCCTCGTCGCCGGTGAACTCGTCGCCGAAGTCCTCGTCGGCCAGTTCGGCCAGGCGGGAGAACTCGATCTGGACGTGACCGGGGCCCAGGTCGGCGAAGGCCACCTCGCGCCGGGTGCCGTTGACGTCCAGCGTCACGCCGTCGGCGGCGACCGCGAGCACCCGGCCGGTCACCATCTTCTCCCCGGCCTTGACCTTCACCAGCCGGTTCACGTTGCGTCGCCAGTGCCTCGGCAGGTTCAGCGGCCGGTCGACGCCGGGCGAACTCACCTCAAGCTGGTACGCGTCGGCGGTGAACGCCCCGCCGCTCAGCTCCGCCTCGTCGAGCGCCGCCGAGGCCGCCCGCGAGATCTCCGCCACATCATCGAGGCTCACCCCGTCGTCGCCGTCGACGATGACCCGCACGACGTGGGTACGGCCCATCCGGGAGATCTTCAGCTCCTCCAGGTCGAACCCCGCGTCCCGGACGACGGGTTCGATGACCTCCTCCAGCCGGGCCCGCTGCGCGGCCAGGTCCGCCCCGCGCGCGGGCCGCGCGTCGAACCCGGTCCCCTTGCCGCCCTGCTGGGCCCGTCCCGCCTGCCCGCCGCGTTGCGCCCCGGCGCCGTCGCGCCGCGATCCCGCGCCCCCGCGGCCGGACCCCGAACCACGCTGCGGGCCCGTACCGGAACCGGACGGCGACGCCGCACGTCGTCCCTGCTGCGCCGCCATCGAAAACCTCCGTCGCACGTCTTCCGTTGTCGCCAGCCACTACCGTCGTCGCCCGCCGCGGGCGTTGCCCACCGCCGCCGGGCGTTGCCCACCGGCGCCAGGCGTTGCCCACCGGCCTGCCCCGGCGACACCCGACGGCGGCCCACCGAACTGCCGGCCGGCCGCTGTCGCCGATCGCCCACCGGCGACCGGAGCTATGAGCCTAACGCTCGGACGGGCCGACGCGTGCCAGCCGCTGCCGCATGACACGCTGCGACATCGCCGCAGCCCTCGGCAACCAATTGATCATCCTGGCACCCGGTCGTCGCGGCGGCCGGTTGCCTGGCACGATGGCCGGGTGCCTTCACCGCAGATCCCCTCCGGGCTCGGCGCCCCGACCCGGTCGACGCGGCGTGGCCTGTTGCGCGGGGCGGGCGCCCTCGCGCTCGGCGCGGTGGTCGGGCCGGCCGCGCTCGCCGGGTGCTCCACCGGGGGAAACGCGGTCGAGATCCCCGGTGCGGCGGCGTTCGCGGACCTGGTCACCGGCACGGCCGACCTGGTGGGTCGCTACGACGCCGTCATCGCCGCCTACCCGGCGCTGGCCGCCCGGCTGACCCCGCTGCGCGACAACCACCGTGCCCACCTGGAGACGCTGGCCTCGACCCTCGGCCTCAAGCAGCCCGACATCAGCGCGCAGCAGGCGCCCGACGGGGGCCAGAGCGCCGCGCTGAG
>JAEZGP010000552.1 GCA_023437285.1 Actinomycetes bacterium
GGCCTGCCCTGGGTCGACCTGCCCAGCGGCGCCGGCCACGACGCACAGATCATGGCGGCGCTCGGGCCGATCGCCATGGCATTCGTCCCCAGCCTCGCCGGGGTCAGCCACGCGCCGGGCGAGGCGACCCGCCCGGCGGACCTCGTCGCCGGCGCCGACGTGCTGTGCCGCGCCCTGCTCCATGCCGACACCCGGGAGGCCTCATGACCGCCGTACCACTCACCGCCACCGTGCTCACGGACGCCGTCGACACCGACGGGGTCCTCACGGAGGAGGCGTTGGCGCTGGTCGCGACCCTGCAACGCACGTACGGCCACGCGCGCGGGGTGCTGCTCCGCCGCCGTCAGGAACGCGCGGCGGCGTACGCCAGCGGGGTCCGCCCCGGCCTCGACCCGGCCACGGCGCAGATCCGCGACGGCGACTGGACCGTGCCGCCCGCCCCGCGCGACCTCACCGACCGGCGTTGCGAGATCACCGGGCCCGCCGACCGCAAGATGATGGTCTCGGCGCTGAACTCGGGCGCGAAGGTGTTCCTCTGCGACCTGGAGGATGCGCTGTCGCCCACCTGGGCCAACATCGTCGATGGGCACCGCAACCTGCGCGACTGGGCGGCCGGCACGCTCACGTTCACCCGGCCGGACGGCACGGTGGACACCGTCGGCGCCGACCCGGCCACGATCATCGTCCGCCCGCGCGGCCTGCACCTCGACGAGACCCGCGTGGCCGTCGGCAGCGCCCCGGTCGCGGCCGGGCTGTTCGACATCGCCGTCGCCGCCGTGCTCGCCGGCCGGCAGCGCCAGGCCGCCGGATCGGCCCTCTACCTGTACCTGCCGAAGATCGAGTCGCATCACGAGGCCCAGTGGTGGGACGCGCTCATCGGCGACGTCGAGCGCCGGGTGGGCCTCGCGCCGCGCAGCGTCCGGGTCACCGTCCTCATCGAGACGATCACCGCGGCGTACGAGATGGACGAGATCCTGTTCGCGCTGCGTGAGCGGATCACGGGTCTCAACGCGGGCCGCTGGGACTACATCTTCTCGGTTATCAAGAAGTTCGGCGCCGACCCCGCGCACGTGCTGCCCGACCGGCAGCAGGTCACCATGACGGTGCCATTTCTCGCCGCGTACGCCCAGCGCCTCGTCGCCGTGGCGCACCGGCGCGGCGCGCACGCGATCGGGGGCATGGCCGCGCTGATCCCGAGCCGCCGCGACGCGCAGGCCAACGCGCGCGCCTTCGACGGCGTCCGCGCCGACAAGGAGCGCGAGGCCGGTCTCGGCTACGACGGCACGTGGGTGGCCCACCCGGACCTGGTACCCGTGGCGACGGCGGTGTTCGACGCGGCGCTCGGCGACGCACCGAACCAGCTCACCACGAGGCCGGAGCCGGCCGCCCCGGTCGAGGCGTTGTTGGACACCGCCATCGACGGCGCGGAGGTCACCCGGGCCGGCGTGACCGGCAACGTGAGCGTGGCGCTGCGCTACCTGGCCGCGTGGTTGGGCGGGCTGGGGGCGGTCGCGGTGGACGGGCTCATGGAGGACCTCGCCACCGCCGAGATCAGCCGCAGCCAGCTGTGGCAGTGGATCCATCACGGCGTCGCGCTGCCCGACGGCACGGTGGTCACGGCCGACCTGGTCGGCGGCCTCATCGACGCCGAGGCGGACCGGCTCGTCGCCGACGGCGGGGACGCCGACCTGCTCGGCGCCGCGGCACAGGCCCTGCGGCGCGGCGCGCTGCAGCCCGTACTCCCGGATTTTGTCGTGGGGGACGTGGCATGACGGGGTACCCGCGCGATCTCGTCGGTTACGGGGCGACGCCGCCGGACCCCCGGTGGCCCGGCGGGGCCCGCATCGCGGTGCAGTTCGTCCTCAACTACGAGGAGGGGGCGGAGAACAACGTCCTCGACGGTGACCCGGCGAGCGAGACGTTCCTGTCCGAGATCGTGGGCGCGCAGGCGTTCCCGGACCGGCACATGAGCATGGAGACCCTGTACGAGTACGGGTCCAGGGCCGGTGTGTGGCGGGTGCTGCGGGCATTCGCGCGCCGCGACCTGCCGCTGACGGTGTTCGGGGTGGCCCGGGCGTTGCAGCGCAATCCGGCCGTGGTGCGGGCGTTCCAGGCGGCCGGGCACGAGATCGCCTGCCACGGACTGCGCTGGATCTCCTACCAGCAGGTCGACGAGGCGACGGAGCGCGCGCACCTGGCCGAGGCGGTCGCGATCATGCGGGAGGTGACGGGCGAGGCGCCGCTCGGCTGGTATACCGGGCGGGACTCCCCGCGCACCCGCCAGCTCGTCGTCGAGCACGGCGGGTTCCTCTACGACGCCGACTCCTACGCCGACGACCTGCCGTACTGGGTGTCGGTCGCCGGCACGTCGCATCTGGTCGTGCCGTACACGTTGGACACCAACGACATGCGGTTCGCGACCCCGCAGGGGTTCAACTCGGGGGAGCAGTTCTACGCGTACCTGCGCGACGCCTTCGATGTGCTGTACCGGGAGGGCGTCGAGGGGGCGCCGAAGATGCTGTCGGTCGGGCTGCACTGCCGCATCGTGGGCCGGCCCGCCCGGGTGGCGGCACTGGAGCGCTTCCTCGACCACGTACTCGGTCACGAGGGCGTGTGGGTGGCCCGCCGGGTGGACATCGCCCGGCACTGGGCGGCGACGCACCCGGCGAGGTGACGCCTGTCACACTATAAAACGAGACGGTTTCGTTTCGATGGCTCGCGGGCTTAGTCTGACGCGGGAATACGGAAACGTACCGTTTCGATATGGGGGATGGTGGCATGCAGCCACACGCCGACAGCAACACCGACACCGGGCATCCGCGCCGCTGGGCGATCCTCGGGGTCCTGGTCATCAGCCTGCTCGTGGTCGTACTCGACAACACCGTGCTCAACGTGGCGCTCAAGGCGATCGCCGACCCGGTCCACGGCCTGGGCGCGACCCAGAGCCAGCTCGAATGGGCCATCAACTCCTACACGCTGGTCTTCGCCGGCCTCCTGTTCACCTGGGGCGTCCTCGGCGACCGCGCCGGCCGCAAGCGCATCCTGCTGCTCGGCATGGTGCTGTTCGGCCTGGCCTCGCTGATCTCCGCGTACGCCCAGACGCCTACCCAGCTGGTCTGGGCCCGCGCGCTCATGGGCATCGGCGGCGCGGCGGTCATGCCGTCCACCCTGTCGATCATCTCCAACGTCTTCGACCCGCGCGAGCGCGCCAAGGCGATCGGCCTGTGGGCCGGATCGGTCGGCCTCGCCGTCGCGATCGGCCCGGTCGTCGGCGGTTTCCTGCTGGAGCACTTCTGGTGGGGCTCGGTCTTCTTCATCAACGTGCCGATCGTGGTGGCCGGCGTGGTGCTGATCGCGATGCTGGTGCCCGAGTCGCGCGACCCGAAGCCCGGCCGCATCGACCTCGTCGGCGTCCTGCTGTCCATCGCCGGCCTCGTCGCGCTCGTCTACGGCATCATCGACGGCGGCGAGCACGGCTTCGGCCGGCCGCAGGCCTGGGGGGCCATCGCCGCCGGCGTGCTCATCCTCGTCGCGTTCGTCGCGTTCGAGTCGCGCAGCGACCACCCGTCGCTGGACGTGCGCCTGTTCCGCAACCCGCGGTTCTCCGCCGCCGTCAGCGCGGTGGGCCTGGTCTTCTTCGCGGCCATGGGCACCATGTTCTTCCTGGCCTTCTACCTGCAGTTGGTGCGCGGGTTCACGGCGCTGGAAGCGGGCCTGATGATGACGCCCTTCGCGGCGGCCCAGCTCATCTTCGCCCCGCGCAGCGCGGCGATGGTGCGCCGGTTCGGCCCGAAGCTCGTCTGCGCGGTGGGCCTCGCGGTGGTGACCCTGACCCTGGCCGCTTACCTGTTCGTTACCGAGACCACCCCGGTCTGGGTACTGCTCGTGCTCGCGTTCGGGCAGGGCGTCGGCATGGCCAACGTCATGCCGCCGGCCACCGAGTCGGTCATGTCGTCCCTGCCGCGCGAGAAGGCCGGCGTGGGTTCGGCCGTCAGCAACACGATCCGCCAGATCGGCGGCGCCCTCGGCGTGGCCGTGCTCGGCTCGCTGCTCGCCGCCGTGTACCGCGACGAGATCTCCGGCGCCGTCGAGGCGCTGCCGGCCGGCGCGCGCGACGCGGCGGCGGAGTCCATCAGCGGGGCGTACGGGGTGGCCGCGCAGGTCGGCCCGGCGGCCGGCCCGCTGATGGAGGCGGCCAACGCGTCGTTCGTCAGCGCGATGCACTGGGCGGCCGGCGGCTCGGCGGTCATCGCGGTGATCGGCATCGGCGTCGTGCTCGCGTGGCTGCCGCGCCAGTCGGCGCCGCACACCCCGCCCGCGCCGCCCGCTCCCGAGGCCCGCGAACTGGCCGAAGTCAGCGGATCTCCCGCACAATAGCGAAGGTGACCACCGTGACGAGCACTGCGCGGACCGACCGGGCCCAGCCGACCGACGAACGGAAGGCACCCGGGCGGCCGCGCAGTGCCCGCGTGGACGAGGCCATCACGGAGGCAATGCTCGACCTGCTCGCCGAGGGCAGCTCGTTCGAGGCGCTGACCATCGAGGCGGTCGCGGCCCGGGCCGGGGTCGGCAAGGCGACGATCTACCGACGCTGGCCCAACAAGGAGTCCATGCTGGTCGCCGCGATCGCCCGGCTCAAGGGCGACCCGCCCGTACCGCCCGGCACGTCGCTGCGCGAGGACCTGGTCACGATGCTGCGCCCCGTCGGCGCCATCCGATCGACGCGGGCGGGCCAGATCATGCCGTGCCTCATTCCGGAGTTGCGGCGCAGCCCCGAGCTGCAGGACGTGTTCCATCGGGCGATGGAGCCCCGCCGCGAGGCGCTGCGCAAGGTGCTCCGCTACTGGATCGAGCGCGGCGAGCTGCGCGCCGACGTCGACGTCGAACTCATGCAGGCCATGCTCGCCGGCCCGCTGCTGGCCAAGAACGTGCTGTTCTGGAACCCCGACCTGCCCCGGGAGAACCTGCCGGAGCGCCTCGTGGACGCCGTCCTGGCCGGCATCGGGGTCCGCTAATCCTCCGAGGCCGTCCCGGGCCGGTGCGGCGGCGCGAAGACCACCAGCATCGACAGGTCGGCGCTGATGTCGACGAAGTGGTGAGTCTCCCCGGCGGGCACGTAGATGACGTCACCGGCGCCGACGCGCGCCGAGCCGCTGTCGGCCCAGATGGTGGCCGCCCCCGCGGTGACGACATAGATCTCGTCCTCGTCGTGGGCGCTCTGGTCGTCGTGGCCCCGGCGGGCGACCGAGTACGTCCCGACGGTCAGGCCGGGGGCGCGCAGGTGCTCGACGTACCGGGTCGACGCGGGGTCGCTCGGCGTCACGAAGACGCCCGCGCGCTCGATGAGCCTCATAGGGGCAGGCTATCCCGGGCGTGTCGGCACGCGGCACCTTCGAGGCGTGCGGTAGCGTCTCGAACGCACGTTCGTGGTCTGATCCCGGGGAGGGTGTGCTCGTGCGGGTGCTCGGCGTCGATCCGGGTCTGACCAGATGCGGCGTGGGCGTCGTGGAGGGCGAGCCCGGCCGGGTCTGCCGGCTCGTGTCCGTCGAGGTGGTGCGCACCGAGCCCGACGAGGACCTGGCCCTGCGCCTGCTCGCCCTCGACGAGCGGCTGAGCGCCCTGATCGCCGAGCACCGGCCGCACAGCGTGGCCGTCGAGCGGGTCTTCGCCCAGCACAACGTGCGCACCGTCATGGGCACCGCCCAGGCCGGCGCGGTGGCCATCCTCGCCGCCGCCCGCGCCGGGCTGCCGGTGCAGACCTACACTCCCAGCGAGGTGAAGGCCGCCGTGACCGGTTCGGGGCAGGCCGACAAGGCGCAGGTGACCACGATGGTGACCCGGCTGCTGCGGCTGCCCGCGCCACCGCGACCGGCCGACGCGGCCGACGCGCTGGCGCTGGCGATCTGCCACGTGTGGCGCGGCGGCACCCAGGCGAAGATCAGGGCGGCGAGGCTGCGGACCGTGGGAGGTTCTCGATGATCGCGAGCGTACGGGGCCGGGTGACGTCCCTCGCACCGGATGGCGCCGTGATCGAGGTCGGCGGCGTGGGTCTCGCCGTCGCCTGTACGCCCGCGACCCTGGCCGCGTTACGCCTCGGCGAGGACGCCCGCCTGGCCACCAGCCTGGTCGTGCGGGAGGACTCGCTGACCCTGTACGGCTTTGCCGACGACGACGCCAAGCAGCTGTTCGAGCTGCTGCAGACCGCCAGCGGCGTGGGTCCCCGGCTCGCGCAGGCGGTGCTGGCCGTGCACGCCCCCGACGTCGTACGCCGGGCGATCGTCGCCGGCGACGTCACCACGTTGACCCGGGTCCCCGGCATCGGCAAGAAGGGCGCCGAGCGCCTGATCCTGGAGTTGCGCGACCGCGTCGGCCCCGTCGGCGCGGCCGACGCCGCCAACCCCGGCGTGGTCGCCGGCGTCGCGTGGAGCGACCAGGTCCGCCAGGCCCTCGTCGGGCTCGGCTGGACCGCCGGGCAGGCCGACCAGGCC
>JAEZGP010000613.1 GCA_023437285.1 Actinomycetes bacterium
GACTTGATCAGGGCCAGAGCGTGGATGTGGGCCGGCTCCAGGCCCCGACCGGAGACCGGGAAGTTCTCCACGGCCCGCTGCGTCTGGGCCCGCCACAGCGCGTCCGCCGGTACGGCCACCTCGCCCATCGTGTCCCGCTCGATGCGTACGTCCACATCCCGATCCTGCCAGCTGCCCGACGCAACCGCCCACCATCGGAGCGGTTACTGCCGCAATGCCTCTACCGGCTGGATGCGTGCCGCTCGTACGGCCGGGTACAGCCCTGAGATCAATCCGGTCAGTGCGCCGAGAACCGGTGCGGCAAGCACAGTCCATGGCGCGATGACCGGCGTCCACTGCTGGCCGATTGCCACACCCACGACGACGGCGACGCCGAGACCGGCAGCGACGAGCCCGCCAACTGCGCCAAGTGAGGCGCTCTCGGACAGGAACTGCGCGGCGATGTGACGGCGCTGGGCACCCAGTGAGCGACGCAGTCCGATCTCGGGCACTCTCTCCATGACGGCGACCAAGGTCGTATTCGCGATACCCACCGCACCGATCACGAGGCAGATCGCAGCTAGCGCCAGGAAAAGTGCGGAAAGGTCAGTACCGATGGAGTCGCGTAACTGTCGCGGATCGGGAGGCGCCATCGCCTTGAAGCTCTGCGGGGCATCCGGACGCAGAGCCACCGCGACCTGATCAGCCACCACCTTAGCCGCACCCAACCGCGTATCGATCACCATACGAGGCGGCTGCCCGGACACGGAACTGCCTGGCCATAACGCCTCGGCCGTATGTAGCGGTATCCATACCGCAGCCAGTAGCTCCGAGCGCCGGTCGACGGCGTCGACGATGCCGATCACCAGCAATGGCGCACCGTTGACAAACACGACCGGCTGTACGTCCAGCCTGCCGACCCCCAAGCTACTCGCTATCGCACCACCCAACACCACGACGCGCTCCCTGCGGCCGTCAAGTGCGGCGTCGAACGCCCGGCCGAGGCCGATCCTCGCCCGCACCGCATCAAAGAGGCCAGGTGATGCGGCGATCACCGGGATGTGGTTGTCCACCGCCGCGCCGGGCAACGGGATACCGGTAACACCGCCGACTATTCGTTGGGGGACAGTCCAATAGACGCCCGAATAACGTACTCCGTCTATGTTGCGGACGCGAGCGTCCGCGTCCTCCGGGAAAGCGGTACGTTCGGCATTCTCATCGGCCGTGGTGACATCCTCGACCAGTACCTCAGTCGCGCTGACCTCGGTAAAACGCTTACTGATCTGACCGGTCGCGGTTGCGGTGAGCCCAAGCACAGTCACGAAGGCTCCAATTCCCAACACGATTCCAACGACCGTCAGCCCGGTGCGTGCTGGGCGCTGCAACATTCCAGCAATGGACTCCGTCACTAGGTCGCCGACGCGCAGTCGGCTCTCTTCGGGGTCCCGCTGCGGGAGGATCCTTGGTCGAAGCCTCATGAGTTCGCCATGGCAAGAGGCTCCTCGGTCAACACGCCGTCCTCAATTCTGACAATGCGATCGGCGCGAGCTGCCACATCGGCGTCATGGGTGACCATAACAACCGTGAGTCCATCGGAATGGAGGTCAGCGATCAGGGCAAGCACTGTCTCGGCAGTCACCGAGTCGAGATTGCCGGTCGGCTCATCGCAGAGAAGCAACGCCGGCTCGGAAACGAGCGCCCTGGCGATCGCGACGCGCTGGCGCTCGCCACCAGACATGCGAGACGCCACGGCATCGATTCGGTGGCTGAGACCGACCCGCCGCAAAGCCTGGCGGGCGGCTGCCCGACGCCGACTCGGCGGCATCCCCTGGTAGATGAGGCCCAGCCCGACATTGTCCTCGGCACTGCGATGGGAGAGCAGGTGGAATGCCTGAAACACCAAACCGATGCGGCGGGCCCGCAGCGCAGTGCGACGAGTTTCGCGCATCCCGGCCGTGTCCACACCCTGCACGAAGTAGGATCCCCGCGTAGGGCGATCGATGAGACCCAGGACGTTAAGTAACGTCGACTTGCCCGAACCCGAACGGCCCACAACGGCAAGGTACTGTCCAGGATAGACAGACAGATCGGTCGACCTCATCGCGTGCACCGGTGGCTCGCCGGGATAGGTCAAGCTAGCATCCCGAAGCTCTACCAGCGGCTGCTCGTGTAAGGCGTCCATCACTGCGCTGAACCTGAACCAACGACGACAAGGTCCCCCACCGCAAGACGGTCACCCTCGGCCGACACGGCCACGAAACCTTGGGCGCTCATCCCGGGCACGACGATAATCCGCTCCTCCATCCCGTCCGGCGTTCGCTTTGTCACGTAGACCTGCCCGTCGGAACCGGCGTAGATCGCTGAGATAGGAACCGATAGTTCGGCGCTGTCACTGACCTTCACCTCGATGCTCAGCCGCACACTCAGCCCGCTGGCTTTCGGATCGACGTTCGGCGTCAAGGTAATCCGTACTGGATATCCTGACGGCGAATCGGCGCCTGAGCTCTCGTCCGATCCCTGCTCGCTATCCTCAAGTTCGCCAATCGACGCAAGCTGGCCCGTGGCGGACAGTCCCGCGTCGCCCGTGACCTCCACGGTTGCGCCGATCCGGCAAAGAGCTTTCTGGGCGGCGGTGAGCTTGGCGGTCGCTACCAACTCACCAACAGAGAAGGTCACTAACGGCGAAACGACCTTGGCACCGAGTGTCGCCTTCAGTCCGTCGACTCTGGCCGGAAAGCTCGGCAGGAACGCCACCTCGCCTTGGGGCAACATCGCACCAGCTACACGCTGCGCATCGGCCAAGTCTTCCTGAGCGTCGGCGAGATCCTGTTGAGCACGCGTGACAGCCTTCGCCGCGTCGCGCTTCTGTTGACTGGTCGACGCTGGGTCGGCGGCGAGCGAGTTCACCAGGTCGCGTGCGTCCGTGAGTTGGCGCTGAGCGGCGGTGACCTGGCGCTCCAGCGTCCTCAGTTGCTGGGCGTCGTCCGCGCCGGCAGGCAACGGCTCATAGCCCCGGCTGCGGTAGAACGCGGTGAGCGCACGCTTGGTGCCTGCGCCGAACACGCCGCTGCGGTCGCCTGACGCGAAGCCCAATCTGTTAATGGCCGCCTGGAGCTGCGCGACATCTTTGCCCGACGCACCGGGTTTGAGGTCCCGATATGCCGGAACTGCGCCCTGCAGAACAAACAAAGGGCGACCACTGATCTCCAGAATCGCAGTACCAGCCGACACTCGGCTTGCCCGCTTGATCTTGACTGAGGTGACCAACGCCCCACCATCAGCACCGCCGCTGGGGGTGACCTCTATTGATCGCTTCGGGGTCAACTCACCACGCAAGATCACAACATCTTTGAGGACTCGCTTCTCCACAGCTGCGGTCAGCACCGTCTTCGAAGGTGGCCGGGCATCCGCGGCCATCTGCTGTGGTGACTTAATCACCAGCGGCGAAAGCAATCCGCCGGCAGCGACGAGGACGGCTCCGCCAAGTACGCCGCCCAGCGTTCGCCGGCGCCGGCGCAGCGGCAGGAACGTCTGACCTCGCCTGCTGCCTTGCGTCAGCTCATCGTCCGCTGACACCACACTTCCTCCCCGACACCGAACCTCATCCGCCGGCGATGGCCTTGTTGGCCCGCTCGACCATCCGGTTCAGGACTTGCTTGTACTCGTTGAGCTTGGTTGACTCGCGCTCGATGATTGCGTTCTGGTAAGCGATGTCGGCAGCGAGCCAGGTCGCGAGCAGCTTGGTGGACTTCTTGCACCCGATGTCGTCCGCGGCACTCCTCAGTTCGTCCGCGCTGATCAGCACGTGGCGCTTGCTCTCGCCCCGCCGTGTCGCCCAGTACTCGAACGGTTCCATCGGCGAAGAATAGTTCCAACCTGCCTTTTTCATACATGCCGACCACGCCGCAAGCAGTGGCTTGACCCTGCTGTCCTGCTGGCTCCGGATCAGCGCTTCGTTGCTGAGATCCTGGACGAAATTTCCGTCCACCGTTGACTGGGCGTCATTAAGGATCAATCGAAGCTCCTCACCCTGGCATCCCCCCGTGGGGACCGGCTTACCGCCGCTCTCCGTGACCATCCCGAGGTAGACCATCCCAGCTTCACCTGAATACCTGTTCGACGCGGCGTTCGGCGCGCTCGCGGCCTCCATGACTCCGGCCTCGTCGTAGCCGTGAGTCTTCGAGCCGATCGGGTCTGACAGGCCATAA
This sequence comes from Actinomycetes bacterium, assembly GCA_023437285.1. GTDB lineage: Bacteria > Actinomycetota > Actinomycetes > Mycobacteriales > Micromonosporaceae > Luedemannella. The sequence goes on from JAEZGP010000613.1 coordinate 4,188, forward strand.
CGGCTCCAGGTGACCAGTGGGAACCTGCCGTCCGGTTGGGCGCCAGCGGCTGGCTCGAACCCAAGCTCACGCATGCATTTGTCCCCGACAATCATCCGGCCACGGGAGACAATGCGTGCCTGCTCGTCACTCAGCCAGTAGTGCTCGAGCGGCGGGTCCGTCGCCTTCGGATCCGCAGCCGCGACTATCGCTGGGTCCAGCGCAGGCTCGCCCTGGTCAAGTGGAGCTAGCGAACTGTTTGGCTTGCCATTGACCTCTTCGGACGGAGTTTCGGCTTTGGAGTCACACGCCGCCAGTACGGCGAAGGCCAAGATGGTCGCAATCACCTTGCACGTCGGGCGCACCCCGGTTTGCTCCTAGTCTCGATGAGGATCAGCACAACGGACAGGTCCTCGCTCTGTGTGGAACGCGAGGACCTGTCCGATGACTTCAGCCGCAGTAATTCTTGATCACATCAAACTTGTTGTTCATGTTGCCAAGTGTGCCAACGCTGCTGAAGCTACTGTACTTGTCATAGCGCTTCCAGGCCATCGCCCATTGGACGAGTGAACCGCCAGCGGTATCACCAAGGTAAACGATCGGATGTCCTGACTGGACAGAATTTCGGCAGCCGTCCAGGACCTGATTGTCGTAGCTGGACATGCTGTTGTTTGCGAGCGAACTCATGGCGACGAAGCTCGATGAGTACGCCGCCCGCTGACCTCGCGTGCCTTCGTAGGTAGTTAGGTAGTACCAGCAGAAGTAGCCAGTCGGACATGAAGGCGTTGCCGCCTGCGCCGCAGTTGCCTCTACCGCGGCACCCATGCCCGTTAATACCATTGTCAACAAGCCAACCAGCACGGCACGAAACGACTTGGTCTTGAGTCTCACGCGATCCCCTCACGAACTGGCACTGTCCGTTGCACCAATGGTTCGAGAGATTTGCAAACTAGCTGATATTTACATGCAGCGGTTTTCCTTGCGTGCGACTGACGTTAGCCTGTCTCGAATGATCAAACAAGACGTATATAAATGGATCTAGTATGTACTGAGGACTTTCCAACCAGTACTCAGTTTTAGATCATGAAACGATTTTGTTGATCGGTCGTTGTTGATGGTGCGGTCAAACTCGCGACGGTCGATGACATTGCTGCCTGGGATGCGGGTCTTTGCGCGTTGACGGACGAATTGAGCTGGCTGTTCAACCGACCGGAGCCGAAGGTGACGTTCGGGCGGCTGGTCCGGGCACTGCCGTCGGATGTGGCGAAGAAGACCTGTTGAGGGCTGGCCGAGCACGTCGGGTTGGCGAATCCGCAGCCGTTGCAGCATTTTTTCAACTCGGCCGCGTGGGACGCCGACGTGCTTGGTGATGAGGTCTGCATTTGTGTCCGTCGTGGACTGTCGGATGTGGGTGGTGCGTCGGTCTTCGACGACACAACCACCGCGCCCGGATCATCCTGGATGCCACCCTCATCCAGATCGAATGAGTGGCGACCAGCGGCCATACTAATCCGGGCACCATCAACGACGCGGCGGAATTCGCGCTCTGGCTGTCGCCACACATCCTCGACAACACGACGCGTGTCCTCATGGCAGTGGTCGGCACGCCGAAGGAGGAGGCGGCCGACTATCGGGAGATCCTCCGGGAGATGGCAGACGCGTCAGGCGGCGGGTTTCTCACTCCACCCCGGACGGTGCACGACTGCCCGGATCACGAGGACAACCTGGTGCTCGACCTCGCCGTCGAGGTCGGCGCGCTGCTCGTCGTCTCCGAGGACGCCGACCTCACCAGCATGTCACCGTGGCGTGGCGTGCCCATCCTGCGCGCCCGCGAGTTCACCGGCCGTGTCGACGCCATGCGCCGCCACCGCCGCTGACCGCCTCGCGCCAAGGGCACTCGCGTACCGAATCCGGCGGGCAATTCCGTACCTAAGGCCACTCTGCGACGCGCTAGAGCGCGGGAGCACGCGGAGCGCGGGAGCACGCGGAGCGCGGGAGCACGCGGAGCGCGGGAGAGCGCGGAGCGCGGGAGCACGCGGAGCGCGGGAGAGCGCGGAACGGGCAGTGGGGCCCGCCGCG
>JAEZGP010000616.1 GCA_023437285.1 Actinomycetes bacterium
GGGCACGCCCGAGCGGGTCGAGGTCGCCGACCCGGGGCCGGACGGGTCGCCCCGCGTGGTCTCGCTGATCTACCGGGGTGGCGCGGCGCGCGTCGACCAGTTCGACGGCGTATTGGACGGCGCCTTCGCCAAGTCAGCCCCGTACGCCGAGTGGACGACCGTCAACGGGCGGTCGGCGATGTGGCTGCCGACCCCGCACCCACTGACCTACGTGGACCGTGACCAGCGACAACACACCGAGTCGGCGCGGTTGGCCGGGCCGACGCTCATCTGGCAGGTCGACATGGTCACCTACCGGTTGGAGGGCGTCGCCTCCCTGGACGAGGCCCGGACGGTGGCCGGTTCGGTGCGATAACTCACCCCACGGTGGCTTGTGCGCCGCCGTCCCAGCTGGACAGGATGGCTTGTGACCTGGTCCACGACCGACGACGTGCACGCGTTCCTCGCCGCGGCCGGCGGGTTCCTCACGGCCGACCCGGTGGCCAACACCGTGCTGCTCACCGAGGCGGCCTACCTCGCCGCCCGGCCCGCCGACGACCCCGACCAGTGCTACGGCTGGTGGCAGCCGGACGGCGGCGCGGTGGCGGGGGCGTTCCTGCGCGCGCCGCGCCACCCGCCGATCCTGTCGGCCATGCCGGACGACGCGCTGGTGGCGCTGGCCGAGTTCGACCCGAAGTTGCCGCCGCTCGGCGTCGACGCTCAGCTCGCGGACACGGCCGTGGAGGCGTGGCGCGCGATGGGCGTCGAGCTGGCCGAACGGTCCCGCGTGCGGCTGTACCGGCTCGACCGGCTGCGCGCTCCCATGCCGCCGCCCGGCCGGCCGCGGGTGGCCGACGAGGGCGACCGGGACCTGCTCGGGTCGTGGTACGAGGCGCTCATGGCGGCCCACCCGGACGATCCGAGCGACCGGGCGTACGTGGTGGACGACCCGCTGGCCCAGGGCGGCATCACGCTGTGGGAGGTCGACGGCGCGCCGGTGGCGATGGCCGGCCGCAGCCGGGTGGTGGCCGGCATGACCCGCCTCAGCGCGGTGTACGCGGCGGAGGACCCCCGACACGGCGACGCCGCGTTCGTGGCGGCGTGCGCGGCCGCCCAGCGGGTGGCGACCGACGTGCTCGTCTTCGCGGACGCGACCGACCACGCCGCCGACGGGGCCTACCTGCGCTGGGGCTTCGTGCCCGTGCTGGACCGCGTCACGATCGGCTAAGCGGCGGCGCGACGATCGTTAGGCGGCGGCGCCACGATCGTTAGGCGGCTGCGCCGGCGGCGCGCTGGCGCCGGGCGACGACCCGCAGGGTCTGGGCCAGGCTGATCGCCTCCAGTGCGGACAGTTCGGGTCGCACCAGTTCCACCGCGTACGAGTCGGCCCGCAGGTGGAAGGCGCCCGTGGTGGGACTGATCCGGCCGATCAGCCCGACCAGGTCGCCGAACTCGAACGTGCGGTCCGACCAGGCGCTGACCTGCCGGATCGTCAGCGACCGGCCGCGCGCCAGCGTCACCTCGGCGCCGTTGAACGGCCGCCAGCCGCCGGGGCGCACCTCGACGACCGCACGCCCGTCGGGCGTCGTCACCGGGAACCGGCGTCGGAAGAAGCCGTGCGGGCGGCACTGCGCGACCAGCGCGCCGGCCGCGTCCAGCACCTCGAAGCGCTCGCTCCACGTGTGCCAGACGATCGCGGCGACCGGCCGGCCGTCGGGCAGCAGGACCGGCGAACCCTGGACGCGGAACTTCTTGTCGGGCATGAGGAGGGTGCCGGTGAAGGGCGCTTCGAGCTGCATAACGTGTACGGTAGGTCGTCGCCACCACCGGGCCGCATAAGATCACCGATGTGCCGATGACCCCCGAGGCCGCGCTGCGGCCGGCGTACCCGATCCGGACCGAGCGGCTGACGCTGCGGCCGCTGACCCCCGCCGACGCAGATGACCTGCTCGTTTACCGCAGCCGGGCGGACGTGTGCCGCTACCTGCCGTTCGAGCCGATGACCCCCGCGGTGATCGCGGGTCGGCTGGCCGGCGACTGGACGCGGGTGGCCCTGACCGACGAGGGACAGGCCCTGACGCTGGGCGTGGCGGACACCACGACCGGTGAGCTGATCGGCGACGTGGTGCTGTTCTGGCACAGCCGCCTGCACGGGTCCGGCGAGATCGGCTACGTGCTGCGGCCCGACGTGCTCGGCCGCGGGTACGCCACCGAGGCCGCCACGGAGCTGCTCCGCCTCGGCTTCGACGAACTGGGCCTGCACCGGATCGTGGCGCGCCTCGACGAGCGCAACGAACCCTCCGCGCGCCTGGCCCGGCGCCTGGGCATGCGCGAGGAGGCCCGCCTGGTACACAACGAGTTCTTCAAGGGCGAGTGGAGTACGGAGCTGGTGTTCGCCCTGCTGGACGTCGAGTGGCGGGCACGCGGCGGCTAGGACCGCACCCGCTCGTAGTACTCGATCTTCGCTTTGATGTACCGGCGGTGGTCGCGCAGCGTCGCGATCTGCGCGCCGACCCGCTCGTCGTGCTCGCGCAGCAGGGCGATGCGTTCGGCGATCGTGTGCTCGCCCGCGCGGACCAGCTCGGCGAAGCGCAACATCTGTGCGATCGGCATGCCGGTGTCGCGCAGGCAGCCGATCGTGCCCAGCCACTCGACGTGCTCGTCGGTGTAGCGGCGTTGACCGGCCGCCGTGCGCTCGACGCCGCTGAGCAGGCCGATCTTCTCGTAGTACCGCAGGGTGTCGAGGCCGAAGCCGGTCTTGTGCACGACCTGCGCGGGGGTGTAGGCGCTCACGCGGCCATGGTGACACCTGGAGTGGGGGGGGGGGGGGGGGGGGGGGGGGGGGGGGCCGGCCCGG
>JAEZGP010000619.1 GCA_023437285.1 Actinomycetes bacterium
GCCGTGACCAGGTGGTCAGGGACCTGCCACCCGCGCTCGGTGAACAGCGCGGCCCGCCCGGCCAGCGCCTCGCGTCCGTCGACCCGGCCGGAGACGCCCAGGCCCGGCACGTTGGCGAAATCCGTCACCGGCGGCAGCCCGGCACCGGCCGCGGCCGTGATCGCCGCCCCCACGGGGTGTTCCGAGCCCGCCTCCAGGGCACCCGCGACGCGCAGCACCTCGGCCGGGTCGTCGGCGACGGTCTCGTGCAGGGACATGCGGCCCGTCGTCACGGTGCCCGTCTTGTCGAGGACGATGGTGTCGACCGCCCGCGTCGACTCCAGCACCTGCGGCCCGCGGATGAGCACGCCGAGCTGCGCGCCCCGGCTGGTGCCCACCATCAGCGCCGTCGGCGTCGCCAGGCCGAGGGCGCACGGGCAGGCGATGATCAGTACGGCCACCGCGGCGCGTACCGCGTCGCTGGTGTCGCCGGTGGCGATGAGCCAGCCGACGAGCGTGAGGGCGGCGAGCACGATGACGGCGGGGACGAACACGGCCGAGATCCGGTCGGCGAGCCGCTGGACGGGCGCCTTGCCCTGTTGGGCGGCCGTGACGAGGCGCGCGATCTGCGCCAGTTGGGTGTCGGCGCCGACGCGCGTCGCGCGTACCCGCAAAAGTCCGTGGGTGTTGACGGTCGCGCCGGTGACGGGATCGCCGGGGGCCACCTCCACGGGTACGGATTCGCCGGTGAGCAGGCTGGCGTCGATGGCGGAGGTGCCCGCCACGACCACGCCGTCGGTAGCGATCTTCTCGCCGGGGCGGACGATGAATTGCGTGCCGGGGCGTAGCTGCGCGACGGGCACCTTCGCCTCGACGCCGGCCTCGTCGACCACGGTGGCTTCCTTGGCGCCGAGGTTGAACAGGGCCCGCAGGGCGCCGCCCGCGCGGCGCGTGGCGCGCTGTTCGGCGTAGCGGCCGGCGAGGATGAAGGTGGTGATGACGGCGGCCGTCTCCAGGTAGACGTCGTGCCCGCCCCGGATCGTCGTCACCAGCGACCAGGCGAACGCCGCGAGCGTGCCGACCGTGACCAGGGTGTCCATGGTCGCCGCGCCGTGCCGCAGGTTGGCGACGGTGGCCTTGTGGAAGGGCCACCCGCCGTAGCCGACGATGATCGCGGTCAACACCAGCGAGAGCCAGCCCTCGCCGGGCGGGTCGACGCCGGGCACCATCGCCATGATGGTCACGGGCACGGTGAGCAGGGCCGAGACGATGAGGCGCCACTTGAGTGGTCCGGTGGTGTCCTCGTCGGTCTCCTCGGGCGGCGTGGCCTGGTAGCCGGCCGCCTCGACGGCGGCGACCAGTTGCTCGGTGCCCACATCGGCGGGGTGGTCGATAGTGGCGACCGCCGTGGCGAAGTTGACCGTCGCCGAGACCCCATCGATCCTGTTGAGCCGCTTCTCCACGCGGGTCGCGCAGGAGGCGCAGGTCATGCCGCCGATGGTCAGGTCGGTGTGTAGTGCGGTAGCCATGCGTCAACAGTACCCCTGGGGGGTATCTGGAGACGAGTGGTTGTCGCCGGGAAGTCGTGTGGCGTCGGTTACCGCAGCCTGCCGCGCACTGTGGGCAGGGTCACAAATCCGGCGGAAATGAACGTGGGACGGCGGGCGTCTATCTCGGCGGAACTAGCACTCGCAGGGTGCGAGTGCTAACGAACGACAGAGTGAGGTCTGCGATGGCACTGCTCCGCTGGGATCCGTTCACGGCACTCGCCCGCGTGGACGACGAGTTCGACAACCTGGTCCGGCGTTCCTTCGGCACCCCTCGGGAGCAGTTCGTGCCGGCGGTTGAGCTGGCCACCGAGGGCCGCGACGTACTGATCACCCTTGAGGTGCCCGGCGTTGACGTCGAGAACATCGACGTCGAGATCAACGGACGCACGCTGACGGTCAGCGGCGAGCGGCGCGAGCGTACCGACGAGACGCGGGGCAAGGTGCTCGTGCGTGAGCTGCGCTACGGCGGCTTCCGCCGTACGTTCCAGTTGCCCCGCGCGGTCGAGGCCGAGCAGGTCGAGGCCGAGGCCGACAACGGCCTGCTGCGCCTGCGGGTCCGCGACGTGACCCCGCCGGTTCGGGAGCCCCAGAAGGTGGCGATCCGCACCCACACCCCGGCGATCGAAAGCGCGGCCGCCGAGGAGTAATCCACCCGACGAGAGGGCCGGCACCGCGGTTCGCGGTACCGGCCCTCTCGTCGTGCCAGGAGGGCACTCAGCCCAACGGGTTCTCCGCTCCGGCCCAGGCGGCCCGCAGCCGGACCCGGGAACCGGTCTGCAACAGCGCCCCGGTGTAGAGCCGGCTGGCCACCAACACCGTCACGACGAGGGTGGCGGCCAGGACCGCCAGGGACACGAACGGCTCCCACAGCTGCGACTCGCCGGCGAACATCCGCACCGGCATCGCGATCGCGGACGTGAACGGAACGTACGACATGATCGCCATCGCCAGGTCGTTGTCGTGGAAGAACGTCACGCCGAAGTACGGGATCATGACGAGCATCGTGAGGAGCGAGGACGTCGAGCCGAGGTCCTCCATGCGGCTGACGAGCGCGCCGGCCACGGCCCACATCGAGCCCAGCAGGATGTACCCGAGGATGAAGAACGGCACGAACCAGCCGAGCGCCGGGCCGATCAGGGTCAGCAGCGCCTGCATGTCGCCGAGCCGCAGCGCGATCGGCGTGAGCAGGGCCAGGACGGCGACCTGCGCGAAAACCACCAGGGAGTAGGCCAGGATCTTGCCGGTCAGCAGCGCGCGCACCGGCACGGCGGCCACCACGATCTCCACGATCCGGGTCTGCTTCTCGACGACCACGCTCTGCGCGATGCCGGCCGCGGACACCGAGAAGAGGAAGAACACCAGCGCGAACGCGAACGTGGCCATGAAGACCACCTGGTCGCTGACCGCGTCAGGGGCCAGCAGGTGCACGGCCGGCGGCGCCGCGAGGCTGGCCAGGACCTGGTACGGCTGCTGCGTCATGGCGATCACGCGTACGCCGGTCGTGGCCGTCGGGTCGTCGACGACCGCCGCGTCGACCTCGCCGTCGCGGACCAGCGCCTCCGCCTGCGCCAGGTCGGTGACCGCGCGGGCCTCAAGGTCGTCGGCCGCTTCCACCACCCTGGTGGCCTGCGAACCGAACGTGGCCACCGTGGAGGTCGAGTCGCCGCCGAGCACCCCGGGCAGGATCGCGGCGAGGAAAAGCCCCACGATGAAGACGCCGAAGGTGATCCAGAGGCCCTTGCCCTGCAGCTGCATCCGCAGTTCCCGTTGGGCGACAAGACGGGTAGCACGCCAGAACGACATCAGATGACCTCTCGGAAGATCTCGGCCAGGGACGGTTTGACGGCGCCGAACGCCCGGACCGGGCCGCGCTCGATCGCCTGCTGAAGAACGCGCTGAGCCAGCTCGGTGTCCGTCGCGTCGAACACGACCCGCGCGCCGTCGAGCTCGATCACCGTCACGCCGGGCAGGTCGCGGACCCAGCCGGCGTCGCCGTCGACCACCAGCTCGAAGCGGGGCGTGGCGAAGCGCGACCGCAGCGCCTCCCGGTCGCCGCTGGCCGCCGTCTTACCGCCCGAAATGATCACCAGGTCGTCGCAGAGGCGCTCGACCAGCTCCAGCTGGTGGCTGGAGAACAGCACCGGGACCCCGCGGGCGGCCCGGTCACGCAGCACGCCGAGCACCGTCTCGATGGCCAGCGGGTCCAGGCCGGAGAAGGGCTCGTCGAGGATCAGCAGGTCGGGTTCGTGGACGAGCGCCACGCAGACCTGCACCCGCTGCTGGTTGCCGAGCGACAGGCGCTCCACCAGGTCATCGGCCCGGCCGCTGAGCTCAAGGCGGTCGAGCAGCGCCGCCGTGTTGCGCCGGGCGGTCGCGAGGTCCAGGCCGTGCAACTGGCCGAAAAAGATGATCTGGTCGGCGACCTTCATCTTGGGGTACAGCCCGCGCTCCTCCGGCATGTACCCGAAGTGCTGCCGGACCTGCTGGCTGATCGGCGCACCCTGCCAGGTGACCGACCCCCGGTCGGCGGCGAGCAGACCCAGGATGATCCGCATGGTCGTCGTCTTGCCCGACCCGTTCGCGCCCACGAACCCGGTGATGCGTCCCGGCGCGGCGTCGAACGACAGGCCGTCGAGCACTTTCGTGCCGTGGAACCCACGGCTGATCTCCCGTACTTCCAGCATGCCGAAAGGCTAGGGATCCGGCCGCGCTCCGCGCGTCGGACGCGAGAAGGATTTCGATCATCCTCCGCGGGACGGAGACTCGCCGTCGGCCCCCGGCGCCACGACCCCTTTTTCGTACGCGTACACGACAGCCTGCGTACGGTCCCGCAGCCCCAGCTTCGTCAGCACCCGCGACACGTGCGTCTTGACGGTGGTCTCGCTCACGTAGAGCAGCTCGGCGATCTCCGCGTTGGTGGCGCCCCGGGCCAGGGCGACGAGCACCTCGTACTCGCGTTCGGTCAGTTCCGCCGGCCGGTGCTTGCCCGGCTGCGGCGCCGGGGCGCTGAACTGTTCGATGACCCGCCGCGTGACCTGCGGCGACAACAACGCGTCGCCGCGCGCGACCACGCGTACCGCGTCGATGAGGTCCTCCGGGCGGGCATTCTTGAGCAGGAACCCGCTGGCCCCGGCCCGCAGCGCCTCGAACAGGTAGTCCTCGCGGTCGAAGGTGGTCAGGATCACCACCCGCACCGGTCGCTCCGCGTCCGGGGGCCGGGCCAGGATGCGGCGGGTCGCCTCCAGGCCGTCCATGTCCGGCATCTGTACGTCCATCAGCACCACGTCGGGCCGCAGCGCGCTCACCCGGTCGACCGCCTCGGCGCCGTTGCGCGCCTCACCGATCACCTCGATGCCGTCCTCCGTCCCGAGGATGACCCGGAAGCCGGCGCGGACCAGATCCTGGTCGTCCACCAGGACGACGGTGACCGCCTCGCCGGTCACGCCGTCACCGCCTGGTCCGCGAGCGGGAACCGGGCCCGGACCTGGAACCCGCCGTCGCGGCGCGGCCCGACGACCAGGTCGCCGCCGTGCACCGCCACCCGTTCGCGCATCCCCACCAGGCCCAGCCCCGTCCCGGGCCACGGGCCGGCACCGCCGTAGCCGTCATCGTTGACCTCGACCTCCAGGCCCTGCCGCAGGTGCCGGATGCGGATCTCGGCCTCCTTCGCCCCCGCGTGCTTGACGGTGTTGGTCAACGCCTCCTGCACCACCCGGTACGCGGACAGGGCGACCGCGTCGGGCACCGGTCGCGGCTCGCCGAACTCCGTGTACGTGACCCGAAGTCCAGTGATCCGTGCCTCCTCGGCCAGCCGGCTGATCTGATCGAGTCCGGGCGTGGACGAGTGGGAATCGTCCGCCGGCCCGGAACGCTCGTCGTCCGAGCGCAGTACGCCGAGCAGGCCGCGCAACTCGTCGATCGCCGTCCGGGCCGTCGTCTCGACCGCGGCCAGCGCCTCGCTCGCCACCGCGGGATCAGAGGCGAGTACGCGCCGCGCCGCCGCCGCCTGCACCCCCATCACGGACACGTGGTGCGCCACGACGTCATGCAGGTCGCGGGCGATCCGGACGCGCTCGGCCACCACGGCCTGGCGCGCGTTGTCGGCCTGCGATCGGCGCAGTTGCTCGCCCTGCACGAGGAGTTGGTGCTGGCGGCGGGCCGACTCCCACGCCTGGTTGCCGAACACGTACGCGGCCCCGAAGAACAGCACGTTGATACCGATGCCGTAGAGGGCAGTGGCCAGCAACGGGTCGAGCGGGCCGGCGGCGTCGGCGAAGGCGTCCGGGTGCGGGGCACCCAGCGCGCGGTACATGGTGAATCCGATGTAGCCGAACATGGCGACGATCACGGCGATGCGGACCCAGCGGGCCACCGCCCGGTTGGGGCCCCAGGCGCCCAGGCTGTACATGGCGAGAAACAGCGCGATCGACGGCGCCAGATTGTCGCCGACCTGCCGTACCTGTCCCGCGATGAAAACCACCGAGACGATCACGAACACGGTGGCGGGGAACCGTCGCCGGAACAGCAACGGCGCCGTGAGCACGATGGCCCAAGCCAACTGCTCGCCCAGCGACGGAGCCGTGCCCTGAATGAACGCCCCCATGCTGTTGACGAGCACGGTGATGGTGACGGCGCCGGCCATCGCCACCAGCGTCATGATGACGTCCTGGCGGTCGCACAGGCCAGCCGGCCCCGGCCGCCGCCACTGCTCCCAGTCCTCCACGCGGGCCAACCTAGCTCACGGATCCGCGCGGTTGCTCCGCCCACCATGGGAGTGATCCGGCCCCGCCGTGGCGCGGCATGGCTGGCTGGTTACGTTGTATTTGACCGGTTTGGCTGGCGTCGGTCGCGTCGGCGCCGCTGGTCGCGTCGGCCCCGCCGCCCCGTCGGTCGCGTCGGCTGCGCCGGCCGTGTCGGCCCCGCTGGTCGCGTCGGCCCCGC
>JAEZGP010000623.1 GCA_023437285.1 Actinomycetes bacterium
GCCCAGGGCCATCGCGGCGAGGCCGGCGGCGCCGAGCGCGACGGCGTGCTTGGGGTGGGCGTCCACGGCCACGGGACGGCCGAGTTCGGCGCCCACGAGCTGCGCCACGATCGGCATCCGCGACGAGCCGCCCACCAGCAGCACCGAGTGCAGCTGCTCGGGGGTCACGCCGGCCGAACGCAGCGCGCGGCGCAGCGCCTCGATCGAGTCGTAGAGCGCGGGCCGGACCATGGCCTCGAGCTCCGCGCGGGTCAGCCGCACCTCGGTGGCCAGGTTGGGCAGCAGCACCGGGATGGACACGTCCGTGTCCGACGACAGCGCCTCCTTGGCCTCGGTGACCTCCTCGCGCAACCGGGCGACCCCCGCGATGGCGGCCGGGTCGTCCTCGTCGAGCTGGTCGATCGCGTCGCCGATGGCGCGCCGCACGTGGCCGAAGACGGCCGCGTCGAAGTCGATGCCGCCGAGGCGCTCGATGCCCTCCGGCTGGCCCAGAATCTCGAAGCTGGTCGGCGTCTTGCGCAGTACCGCCGCGTCGAAGGTGCCGCCGCCCAGGTCGTAGACGGCGACCACGGCGCCGGGTTCGATGCGCTGCTGGCGCGCGTAGAAGACCGCCGCGGCCTCCGGCTCGGTCGTGTACGAGACCGGCTGCTCCAGGCCCGCGATGCGCACGGCCTGGCGCAGCAGGTCCGTCTTATAGGGGCCCCAGTTCGCCGGGTGCGACACCGTGATCGAGGCCGGCGGGCCGCCCTCGCGCCGGGTCACCTCGTCGATGACGTTGCGCAGCACGCGCGCCATGAGGGCCTCCGCCGACACGGGCACGCCGCCGAGCAGGATCGGGGTGGTGTCGCCCAGCCGGCGCTTGAACTCGCGCGCCACGCGGTGCGGCTCCGACAGGCCACGGCGGTTCGCGGTCTCGCCGATGAGGAACGTCTCGTCCTCGCGCAGCAGCACCACGGACGGGATGGCCGCGCCGCGACTGCCCAGCGACGCGATCTCCGCGCGGCCGTCGCGCCACACGGCGGCGGCGGTGAAGGTGGTGCCCAGGTCGATGCCGAGTGCGTACACCATGGACTCCGCGTGTTCGTTGAGGGGGCTGAGCGTGACCCTATCCCGTGCGCGCCAACTCGGTCACCATGCCTTCGCAGGACCGCACGGCCACCCGAGCGGCCAATGCCAGCTCGTGCGAGGTCATCGGGTTCTCGGCCCGGCGCTGCCAGCGCGCCAACGCGTCCTGGGCCAGCGACGCGAGCGTCCGATCCCCGACATCGGCGCCCTGATCCAGCCGCAGGTGCACCGCCTGTCCCCGCCCGCCGATCAGGCGCTCCAACTCCTCCAGTACGGGCGCCTTGCCCGTCACCCAGCCCGCGCGCAGCGACGCCAGGACCCGCAGCTCCTGGAACGGGTGCGCGGACGCGACGATCTCCTCGACCTCCGCGAGCACCGCCTCACTGCCCGGGCGGGGTTCCGTGCGGGCCAGCGCGGCCAGCGCCAGCAGCGCCGAGCGGCTCTTGAGCACGTCGCGGCGCTCGTCGAACAGCGACCGCAGCACGTCCCGTAGCTCCGCCAGGCCACTGTGGACGACCAGCTCGCGGGCCAGGGCCGTGGCCGTCGGCGCCACGCCGGTACGCAGCAGCCGTACGCACAGCCGCAGGCCGAACAGGCCGAACCGGTCCAGCAGCGCGCGCCGCTCGGTGTCGGTGATGCCCAGCTGCGGCAGCCGGCTGACGAACCGGTCGGCCGAGAGCAGCACCTCGTCGCTTTCGGCCGGCGTCAGGTCGGCCACCCGGCGCAGCTGGCCGACCTCGGTCTCGGTGAGGGTCACGGCCGTCTCCGCGAGCAGGCCCGCCACCGGCACCACCGTCTGCACCACCCGGCGCACGTTGGCGTCCGTACCCAGCCGGCGCGCGATGCGCCGCGCCGAGTCCATCGAGTCGAGCCGGCCCACCGCGATCTCGTCGGTACGCGACAGGATGCCGATCGCGTTGACCGGGTTGGGCCGCGACACGGTCGTGTCGTGGAAGGCGTGCAGAAACTCCAGGTCGGTGTGGTGCAGGTGGCGCATGAGGTAGAGCACGGCGTCGGCCGGCGTCTCCTCGTCGTCGGTGACCAGCAGCTCCCAGGCCCGCGACGCGACGTGGGCCGTCAGCGAACCGATGCCGGGGGTGTCGATGAGGGTCATGCCGCGCAGCGCCCGCGACGGCCAGACGATCTCCAGGTCCTCCACGTCCTCGGGGGTGAGGCTGCCAAGGTCCACCTCGATCGCGTCGTCCTCGCGGGTGAAGCGCAGCTGGCGCGGCTCACCCCGGCGCGGCCGCGCGGTCACCCGGTACGTGTGCCCGTCGCGGTACCAGGTGACGATGCGGGTGCACTCCCCCGCGTCGGTCGGCGCGAGCCGCTCCCCGACGAGCGCGTTGAGCAGCGTGGACTTGCCCGACTTCACCCGACCGGCAATGGCGACGCGCAGCGGCTCGTCGAGCCGGTCGCGGGTGGCGTCCAGCCGCGCGGCGGCTGGCGTGCCG
>JAEZGP010000653.1 GCA_023437285.1 Actinomycetes bacterium
CAGTAGAACTTCCCGTTGCGATTGACGACCTGGCCGGCCCACGCGTTGGCACTCGCCCAGCTGAACGTGGTCAAGCTCATCGGCGAGCCGTGATCGGTCCAGTTCACCATGTCGGCCGACGAGTAGACCCGCCACTCCTTCATGGTGAAGTAGGTCGAGTTGTCCTCGTCGTGTCCGGTGTAGAGGTAGAGCCGCCCGTTGTGCACCAGCGGCGCCGGGTCGGCGGTGTAGATCGTCTGGACGATGGGGTTGTCGGCCCGCGCGTCCGTGGTGGCGACCGCCACCAGGGCCGCCGCGCAGGTCAGCGCGGCGGCCCAGGCGACGGCGCGCCGGGGGATAGCCAATCTCATGGGTACTCCCCGATCGCCGGCGATTAGCGCCGGGTCCAGCGCTGGTTGGCGGCGCCGGAGCAGTTCCACAGGAGCACGACCGTGCCGTTGGCCGTGAGGTTGCGGTCGACGTCGACGCACAGCCCGTTCTGGACGTTGCTGATCGTCCCGTTGCTGTTGAGGTTCCAGCGCTGGTTCGCCCCGCCGTTGCAGTCCCACAGCTGGACCTTGCTGCCGGCGGTCGCGTTGAGCGGCGAGTCGAGGCACTTGCCGAGCGCCTGCAGGGTCTGGCCGCTCACCGTCCACCGCTGGTTCGCGCCGCCGTTGCAGTCCCAGATGACCGGCTGCGTGCCGTTGGCGCTGTTGCTGTTTGGTACGTCCAGGCACCGGCCCGACGCGTCACTGACGAACGTCGTGGTCGACCCCGGCGAGCCGGGCGTGGTCGGCGCCGCCGAGGTCGGCACCGTCGTGGTCGGCGCGGTGGTGCCGCCGCCGCTGACCCGGTAGACGACCGTGCCGTGCGCCGGCACGCTCGCGCTGATCGAGCCCGAGGTCGTGCTGGTCGCGTTGGTCCACGCGTCGAGCAGGGTGAACGAGCTGCCGCTCTTGCCGATCGCGGCGGCCGTCGTGCTGATCGTCGTGGTGCTGCTGCCCTGGTTGAACAGGGCCACCGCGACGTCGCCGTTGGCGAGCCGCTTGGCGAGGATCCGGCGCGTACCGTCGTTGGAGATCTGGGCGGCCTGCAGGGCCAGCGGGTCCTGGTTGATGGCGATCAGGTTCTGGTTCTTCAGGATCGTCTGCGTGGCCGAGGACATCGACCGGATGTCGTTGCCGGCGATGAGCGGCGAGGCCATGATCGCCCACAGGGCGAAGTGGCTGCGCATCTCGGTGTCCGTCATGCCGCCGTTGCCGACCTCCATCATGTCGGGGTCGTTGAACCCGCCGGGCCCGGCGTAGTGGGCCAGCGGCACGTTGACGTTGACGATGTTCTGGATGCCCATCGGGTACCCGTTGGTCTGCCCCGAGTTCCACGTGTTCGTGATGTCCTCGGTGGTGCGCCACATGTTCGCGACGTCGCTCCAGTTGCGCCGCGGACCGGTCTTGTCGTGGATGCTGTTCGGGTTGATGCTGTAGAAAATCGGCCGGCCCGTGGCGCGCAGCGCGTCGCGCATGATCGCGAACGTACGCACCTGGTCGTCGATCGTTCCGGTGGGCGAGCACCAGTCGTACTTGAGGAAGTCCACGCCCCACGACGCGAACGTCTGCGCGTCCTGGTATTCGTGGCCGCGACTGCCGGTCGCGCCGGGGTAGGAGTTGAAGTACTGGGCACAGGTCTTGTCGACGGGCACCTGATAGATGCCGAACAGCAGGCCACGCGCGTGCAGGTAGTCCCCGAGCGCCTTCATGCCGCTGGGGAAGCGCTGGGCGTTGGCGCGCAGGTTGCCGGCGGAGTCCCGGTTCGGGTCGAACCAACAGTCGTCGACGACCACGTACTTGTAGCCGAGGTCGCGCATGCCGCTGCTGACCAGCGCGTCGGCGGTCTGCTTGATCAGGCTCTCGCTGATGTTGCAGCCGAACGTGTTCCAGGTGTTCCAGCCCATGGGCGGGACCCGCCCGGTGCCGTTGTCCAGGGCGTGCGCGTCGGGCGCCCGCAGGACGACGGTCGCGGCCGCGGCCAATAGCATCGCGCCGGTTGCCGCGAGAGCCATGAGCCGGTGGGGACGTCTCATCATCTGCTCCTTCGTGGTGGACGCGCGAGGGAACGTGAACGTTAACAACGACGCCTCTGTATTTCCCTCGCAACCTGCCGACCATCTCAAGGCAACAAACCATTGACAAGTACGACCAAATGCCAGCGGCCCCGATAACGACTCTTGAGTGCCGACGTCGCGTCAGCGGGCCGAGATCAGCGCCGCCCGCGCCTCGTCATAGGTGAGCAGCAGGTGACGGACCGGCTCCACCACCTCGGCGCGCAACACGTCGTCAACCGCCCCGCGCAGCGTCGCGGTGGTCCTCTCCCGCAGCCGGGTGGCACGTCGGCGGCGCGTCCACCACCTAATCAGCCACACCCCGGCCGCCACCACCCCACCGGCGATCGCGAGCACGACCGGTACGGCCAACCCGAGCCACGACGGAACTTCCTCGACCGCACCGGTGCCGTCGGCGACGAGCCAGCCCAACCCGACCAGCGCCACCAACAGCCCGAGCACGACGAGGCCGCCGCTCGCCGCCCACCATCGCGACCGGCGCACCGCACCGGGGGTCGCCGCGGCGAGCGCCTCCCGCAGCCGCATCACCAGGTCGCGGGGCTCGTCCGGTACGGCCGTGGGCAC
>JAEZGP010000687.1 GCA_023437285.1 Actinomycetes bacterium
ACCTCCGCCCCGTCGCTCTACCCGCGCCCGGAGGCGGACGCAACCGTCGCGCCCGGGCGGAGCGCCGCCGCCGGTCGGTCAATCAACCCAGGAACGCCGAAGGGCGGCCGGAGCCGCCCTTCGGGACACATCGCGGCGAACGCGGGCTACAGGCCCGCCTCCTCGCTGGCGCCGTGGCAGCGCTTGTACTTCTTGCCCGAGCCGCAGTAGCACGGGGCGTTGCGCGACGGGCCGGACCCGACCACCTGGCCGGCCGACGGCTGCTTCGCGCCGGCCGCGGTCGCGGACGCCGGGCCCCGGTTGGACCGTTGCGGCTGACTGCCGATACCGAGCGCGGGCGCCTCCTGCTCGACGACCACCCCGCCGGCGCCGGCGGCTCCGTCGATCGAGGGCGAGGAGTAGGACAGGGGCTGCTGGGGGCGGCTCTGGCCGCCGAGGCCCTTGGCCTTGATCTCGACCGGCAGCTGGGAGCCGACGCCGAGCTCGGGGGCCTGCTGCTCCTCGACCTGCACCTCGATGTTGAACAGGAAGCCGACGGCCTCCTCCTTGATGCCCTCGAGCATCTGGGCGAACATGTCGTAGCCCTCGCGCTGGTATTCCACCAGCGGGTCGCGCTGGGCGTACGCGCGCAGGCCGACGCCGTCCTTGAGGTAGTCCATCTCGTAGAGGTGCTCGCGCCACTTGCGGTCGATGACGGCGAGCAGCACCTGGCGCTCCAGCTCACGCAGCGGCTCGGCGCCGATCTCCTCCTCGCGGGCCGCGTACGCGGCGTGCGCGTCGTCGATGAGCCTGGCCTCGAGGAACTCGGCGTCCATGCCGGAGCGGCCACCGGCCTCCTCTTCCATCTCCTCGATGCTCACCCCGACCGGGTAGAGCTGCTTGAGGCCCGTCCAGAGCTGGTCGAGGTCCCAGTCCTCGGCGTACCCCTCGGCGGTGGCGCCCTGCACGTACGCCCGGACCGTGTCGTCGATCATGTTGGCGACCTGGTCGTGCAGGTCCTCGCCGTTGAGCACGCGGGCCCGCTCGGCGTAGATCACCTTGCGCTGCTTGTTGAGCACCTCGTCGTACTTGAGGACGTCCTTGCGGATCTCGGCGTTCTGGCCCTCGATCTGGGTCTGCGCCGACTTGATCTGCCGGGACACCATCTTCGACTCGATGGGCAGGTCCTCGGGCATGTTGAGCCGGTCCATGACGGCCTGCACCGCGTTGGCGCGGAACCGCTTCATGAGGTCGTCCTGCAGGGACAGGTAGAACCGCGACTCGCCGGGGTCGCCCTGCCGGCCGGAGCGGCCGCGCAGCTGGTTGTCGATGCGCCGCGACTCGTGCCGCTCGGTGCCGAGCACGTACAGGCCGCCGGCCGCCACGACCTCGTCGGCCTCCTCGTCGCACTGCTTCTTCCAGCGGGGCAGGGCGTCTTCCCACGCGGCCGCGTACTCGTCGGGGCTCTCCTCGGGGTCGAGCCCGCGGCCGCGCAGCTCCGCCGCGGCGAGGAACTCGGGGTTGCCGCCGAGCAGGATGTCCGTGCCGCGGCCGGCCATGTTCGTGGCGACCGTGACCGCGCCCTTGCGGCCGGCCTGCGCCACGATCTCGGCCTCCTTGGCGTGGTATTTCGCGTTGAGCACCGAGTGCGGGATGCCCCGTCGGCGCAGCATCTGCGACAGGATCTCGGAGTTCTCGACGCTGACCGTGCCGACGAGCACCGGCTGGCCCTTGGCGTGGCGCTCGACGATGTCCTCGACGACCGCGTTGAACTTGGCCTTCTCCGACTTGTAGATCACGTCGGCCTTGTCCTGGCGGATCATCGGGCGGTGGGTGGGGATGCTCACCACGCCGACGTTGTAGACCTTCTGGAACTCGGCCGCCTCGGTCTGCGCGGTACCGGTCATGCCGCCCAGCTTCTCGTACAGGCGGAAGTAGTTCTGGAGGGTGATCGTCGCGAGCGTCTGGTTCTCCTGCTTGATCTCCACCCCCTCCTTCGCCTCGATCGCCTGGTGCATGCCCTCGTTGTACCGGCGGCCATACAGGATGCGGCCGGTGAACTCGTCGACGATCAGGACCTCGCCGTCGTTGACGATGTAGTCCTTGTCGCGCTTGAACAGCTCCTTGGCCTTGAGCGCGTTGTTGAGGTAACCCACCAACGGGGTGTTGACCGACTCGTAGAGGTTGTCGATGCCCAGCCAGTCCTCGACCCGGGCCACGCCGCGCTCGGTCACGGCGACGGTCCGCTTGGAGATGTCGACCTCGTAGTCGCCCTCGCCGTCCTTGCCCGGGCTGAGCCGGTCGACGACCTTGGCGAACTCGCCGTACCAGCGGGCCGACTGCTCGGCCGGCCCAGAGATGATCAGCGGCGTACGGGCCTCGTCGATGAGGATCGAGTCGACCTCGTCGACGACCGCGAAGAAATGACCCCGCTGGACCAGTTCGTTCTTCGACCACGCCATGTTGTCGCGCAGATAGTCGAAGCCGAACTCGTTGTTCGTGCCGTACGTGATGTCGCACTCGTACGCGGCGCGGTGCTGCTCCGGCTTCTGGTTGGGCAGGATCACGCCCACGGTCAGGCCCAGGAACCGGTGCACCTGGCCCATCCACTCGGCGTCGCGTTGGGCCAGGTAGTCGTTCACGGTGACGACGTGCACGCCCTTGCCCGCGATGGCGTTGAGGTACACCGCCATGACGCTGGTGAGCGTCTTGCCCTCACCGGTCTTCATCTCGGCGATATTGCCGAAGTGCAGCGCCGCGCCGCCCATCACCTGGACGTCGTACGGCCGCTGGCCGAGCACGCGGCTGGCGGCCTCGCGGGCCACCGCGAACGCCTCCGGCAGCAGGTCGTCGAGGCTCTCGCCCTCGGCGTACCGCTCGCGGAACGCGTCCGTCATGTCGCGCAGCTCATCGTCCGACAGGTCAGTGTAATGGTCGGCGATGGAGTTGACGGCGTCCGCGATCGCCCGGAGGCGGCGAACGGTCCGGCCCTCGCCGGCGTTGAGGATCTTTTCCAGAATCGACACGGGTCAGCACTCCCTACGGCCCTGCCGGTGAAAGCCGGAGGACAAACATGCCTGCGCCGACCATCGTAGGCGCTGCCGGGCCGTAACCGCCTCCCGCGCCCGCCCGGTGGGCATCATTACGGCAAATCGCCCACCTGGTGAGCCGTCGCTCTGTCCGGTAGTCGCCAGTACAGCACCGCCGTCCAGGGGCGCCGAGCAGCGGCCGGGCGAGTTGGCGTGTGGCGGGAATCACGTTTTGGCTCGCCGGGACGGGGTGCCCGAACCGTTGGAAACACCGCCTGCGGTTTTTCGGCCGGAGCGGCTATAGCCAGGCCGTTTCGGCCACGCGGTGTTCGCCCGTTCGCCCCCTGATCAGTCCAGCCGTCCGCCGGATGCGCGACGGGCACCGATCTTCCTATCCTCCTGGTGCCAGGAGGAGGCGGGGAATGAAAGAAATGCCGCGCGGGCTGCGCCGCAGGCGATTTGTCATGGGCGTATTAGCCATCGTCATTATTCTGGGTGCGAACACACCGCCAGCGTGGGCATACGTCTCCGACTACATGCACGACCAACTGATCAACAGCGACGAGTACAAGTCCCGGTACGGCAAGTGGGACGTCATCGAGCTGCCGCCGGACATGCGGGTCAACGCCATTCACGCCGCGCTGCTGCCGACCGGCCGCATCCTGCTCATCGCGGGTTCCGGCAACGACACGGAGCAGTTCGAGGCCGGTACGTTCAAGACCCTCGTGTACGACCCGGCGACCGGCCGGACGCGACTGGTCGCCACGCCGACCGACCTGTTCTGCGCTGGGCACGCGTTCCTGCCCGACGGCAAGCTGCTCGTCGCGGGCGGCACGCTGCGCTACGAGGTCCTCGAACCGCAGGTCACCCGGGCCGCCGGCCTCATGGTGGTGAAGAACGAGTCGCCCAACGGCGGGCCGCGGCTGTTCCCGAAGGGCACCGAGTTCGTCTCGCCGTCGGGCAAGACGTTCACCGCGACGTCGGAGTTCACCGTCCAGCCCGCGACGAAGGTCGAGATCAAGGGCGGCGCGAAGGTCACGGCCAGCAGCACCTCGATCTGGGTCGAGTCCACGGTCGAGGGCCCGGCGGGGGTCACCCCGCTGCGCGGGAACTACAAGATCAACGGCCTGATCGGCGAGGACCGGGAGAACATCTACGGCCTCAACGAGAAGATGACCCTCGACAAGCAGGACTTCCAGGGCCGGCGCGAGGCGTTCGAGTTCAACCCGTTCACCGAGCAGTACGAGCGGGTCGGCGACATGGCCGAGCAGCGCTGGTACCCGACGCTGACCGGCCTGCCCGACGGGCGCGTCATCGCGGTGTCGGGCCTCGACGGAGCGGGCCAGGTGGTGCCCGGCATCAACGAGATCTACGACCCGAAGACCAAGACCTGGGTCGAGCGTAAGGATCTTCAGCAGTACTTCCCGACGTACCCGGCGATCTTCCAGACGGGCAAGCCGGGGGTGTTGTTCTACTCGGGTTCCAACTCCGGCTACGGCCCCGCCGACAAGGGACGCGACCCCGCGTTCTGGGATCTCAAGACCAACAAGCTGACGCTGGTACCGGGCATCCGCGACGCCGACATGCTGGAGACCAGCGGCTCGGTGTGGGTCGGCCCGGTGCAGGACCAGAAGCTCATGGTGGTCGGCGGCGGCGGCGTGGGCGACTCGCCGAAGTCGACCGCCCGCATCGACGTCATCGACCTCGACAGCGACGACCCGCGCTTCACGCCCGGGCCCGACCTGCCCGAGGCCGCGCGGTACCCGATCCTGGTGACGCTGCCCGACGACACCACCCTGATCGCGAACGGGTCCAAGGGCTACCGGGGTCGCGGCGCCAGCGACAACAACAACGCGCGCATCTACCACCCGGACACCAACACCCTGACGTACGCCGCCGACCCCAACGTGGGCCGCAACTACCACGCGGCGGGCGTGCTGCTGCCGGACGGGCGGGTGCTGACCGTCGGCTCCAACCCGCTGTTCGCCGACAAGCTCGACTCCATCACCGCGCCGTTCGAGCAGCGGCTGGAGGTCTTCACGCCGGCGTACCTCTACCAGGGCGGGGTACGGCCCGAGATCACCTCGGGGCCGGACAAGCTGAGCTGGGGCAAGACGGGAGTGTTCGCCACCTCCGACCCCACCCAGCTGGCCACCGCGCGGCTGCTACGCCCGGGGGCGAGCACCCACGTCACCGACGTGGAGCAGCGCTCGGTCGCGCTGACCATGACCCGGACGGCGACCGGCGTGAAGCTCACCGTTCCCAAGGAGCGCGCACTCGTGCCGCCCGGGCCATACATGCTGTTCGTGACCGACAACCGGGGCGTCCCGTCGGTCGCCCACTGGGTGATGATCGGTTAGCGGCCTACTTGGTCTCGGCGACCAGGCCGAGGGCGTAGTCAGGCCACCACTGACCCGCCCTCGGCTCGCCGGGCCGGCAGGCGCCGTCGGACTCACCGGGGAACTTCACCCACAGGTACGCGTCGACGCGGTCCTCGTCGGGCTCGGTGGTCGGCGGGTGGCCCAGGGCCCGGCCGGGCGGGTTGCACCAGTTCGGCCCGCCGTCGGTCTGCCCGCCGGCCGGCAGCGCCCCGTTGCCGTTGCGGCTGGTGTCGATGACGAAGTGCGCGCCGCCAAGCTCATCGGACACCCGGTTGCCGTACGTGATGTTCTTCTCCAGGTCGATGAAGTTGGACACGTTGAGCGAGAAGCCGTCGGCGGCCTCCACGCCGCCGTGGCGCAGGGCACGGGCGAGCTTGGGCACGTCGTCGACCCAGTTGGGGTTGCCGGCGTCGAGGTACACCCGGGTCCGGCCTTCCTTCTTGAGCGTGGCGATGGACTCGGTGAGCAGCGCGAAGCGCTCGTTGATCCGCTCGGTGAGGCAGCCGTCGAGCACGTGCGGGATCGCGTCCGGTTCGAGGATCACCACCGCCGGCCGGCCGGCGATGCCCCGCGCGATCGCCGCTATCCAGTCCCGGTAGGCCTCCGGCGAGGCCGCGCCGCCGCTGGAATAGCCGCCGCAGTCGCGGTGCGGGATGTTGTACGTCACGAGGACGGGGAGCCGGTCGGCGGCCTGCGCGGCGCCCACGACGCGATCGACCTGGGCCTGCACCGCGCCGGCGTCGGCGGTGAGCCAGACGGCGGTGGGCCGGTCGGCGATCTCGGCGATCGCGTCGGCCTCGGCGGTGCGTCCCTCGGCCCGCCAGGCCGCGACCTGCTTGGCGGCGGACGACTCGGGGTTGATGTAGAGCTGCCGCCCGGCGATCGGCTCGGTGCCGCCGGGGCCACGCGAGCCCGCGGGCCCGTCCAGACCGGTGTCCCAGACCTCGGGCTGCGCGGGCGGCTCGTCGCCACACCCCGACAAAAGACCAACAATTACGACGGATATGACGGCGATCGTACGCGCCGGTTTCGGGCTTATCACGCGGCTCATAAGTCCGAATTCTAGGGAGGCGCGCAAGCCTCGCTGACCAGTGTCAGATTCCTGTCAGGACCACCACGAAGCCCTTATGTTTCCATATAACCGCTGGTCACAAACCAGCGTGAGCAGATCTTTACCAGCGGTAATTCTGGACTCGAATTCCAGGTCCGGTTAAATTAATTCAGCTCCGAATTGCACGGCACATTTGAGAATAAATAGGGGGGTCATGCCGACCGCCAAGGCACCGGTACGCGGCCGCGCAATCCGTCGCACACTCGGCGATCTGGAGGCCTACAGCCAACTGACCGGGCCCATCCAGACCCCGCCGGCCGGCCCGTACCGGGTCCGGTTCCGCAACCTGGTCCGCACCGACGGCCTGGGCAGCCTCGCCAAACGGGTGATCATCGCGCTGCTCAACGTCGCGATCGCGGCCCTGTTCTTCCGCTGGCTGCTGAGCCCGGAGCACTATCCGTCGTTCGACGACGCCGGCTGGCTTGTCGGATTCAACATCTTCGTCGTCGTGGCCGTCGGGGTCATGGAGCTGTTCCGGCTCATCAACGTGATCTCTTTGTCGCTGGCCTCCGTCGTGGCCCGCGACCCCATCCCGGTCACCCCCGACCCGACGCTGCGCCTGGCCTTCATCACCACCATCGTGCCGAGCAAGGAACCGCTGTCGGTGGCCCTGGAGACGCTGCGGGCGGCCCGGCGCATCGAGTACGCCGGCCAGCTCGACGTGTGGCTGCTCGACGAGGGAAACGACCCCGCCGTCATCGCCGCCTGCGAAGAGATCGGCGTGCGGCACTTCAGCCGCAAGGGCATCGAGCGGTACAACACCCCCAAGGGGGCCTTCCGCGCGAAGACCAAGCACGGCAACTACAACGCCTGGCTGGACGCGCACGGCGACGAGTACGACGTGTTCCTCTCCGTCGACCCCGACCACGTGCCGCTGCCCAACTTCGTCGAGCGCATCCTCGGCTACTTCCGCGACCCCAACGTCGCCTACGTCGTCGGGCCGCAGTGCTACAAGAACAGCCAGACGTACGTCACCCGGGGTGCGGAGTCCCAGCAGTTCCCCTTCCACGGCATCATCCAGCGGGCCGCCAACCGCTACCACGCCGCGATGCTCGTCGGCACGAACAACGCCATCCGCATCTCCGCGCTGCGCAGCATCGGCGGGCTCGCCGACTCGATCACCGAGGACATGGCGACCGGCATCCGGATGCACACCACCCGCAACCCGGCCACCCGGCGGCGGTGGAAGTCCATCTACACCCCCGACGTGCTCGCCGCCGGTGAGGGGCCGGAGTCGTGGCGCGACTACTTCAGCCAGCAGATGCGCTGGTCGCGCGGCACGTTCGACATCCTCGCCAAGACGTACTGGCGGCGCGCATGGCGGCTGACCCCCGGCCAGCTGCTGCACTACTGCCTGATCACCACGTTCTACCCGTCCATGGCCGTGGGCTGGCTGCTCGGCGGCATCAACGCGGTGCTCTACCTGGCCGTCGGCGCCCACGGGCTCACCGTCTCCCCGTCGATCTGGCTGGCCCTCTACGCCGACGCGACCGTCTTCCAGCTGTGGCTCTACGTGAGCAGCCGCCGCTACAACGTCAGCCCGTACGAGGTGGAGGGGTCGACCGGCCTCAAGGGCATGCTGATGTCGGTGATCTCGTCGCCGATCTACGCGTCGCAGCTCATCGCGACAATCCTGATGCGACCCGCCCGGTTCGTGGTGACGCCGAAGGGCACTTCCCGCAGCCGGGACACGATCTGGGTGTTCCGCCGGCACCTGCAGTGGGCGGCACTGCTCGCCGCCGCGCTGGCCGTCGCGATCTACTTCGGTCACGCCAATTTCGCCGTCGCGGTCTGGCCGATGGTGAACCTGCTGATCTGTCTGGCGCCGCTGTTACTGTGGCGCATGGAGTTCCTCCGGAACAGGCGGCTCAGCCGGCAGCAGGCCGAGGTGGTGGCCGCGCCGCTACCCACGGTCAGCGACGACGACTTGGCCGCGCTGGACCAGTCCTCCTTCGACATCCCGCCCGTCGGACAGCAGCGCTTCGAGGTGCCGGCCGGGGCCGGCGTCGGGGCCGCCGCGGCGAACATCCCGGTCACGGCGCCGAGCGCCATCCCCGTGGGGGCGACCGGCGGCACCGACCCGGTGATGCTCATGACGTCGGCCAAGCTCAGCCCCGGCGCCCGAGGCGCCGCGACCGGCCGGGACACCGCCATTGGCCAGGGCACCGCCATTGGCCAGGGCGCGGCAGGCGCGGTCAGCCAGGGCGCGGTAGGCCAGGGCGCGGCGGCGGCAGTCGTGCCG
>JAEZGP010000726.1 GCA_023437285.1 Actinomycetes bacterium
GGTGGTGGGGCGGACGCGGTCGGGGTCCAGGCCGCGCTGGGCGAAGACCTCGCGGGCCAACCCGTACCAGGTGGTCTCGCCGGACGCGGTGCCGTGGTAGACGCCGGCCGGCGCCGTACCGGCCAGCGCGGCGCCGCCGAGCGCCACGAGTTGCTGCGCGAGCGCGCGCGACCAGGTCGGCTGGCCGCGCTGGTCGTCGACCACGTCGAGGGTGTCGCGTTCGGCGGCCAGCCGCAGCATGGTGGTCACGAAGTTGCGGCCGCCGGCCCCGTACAGCCAGGCGGTGCGGACCACGTAACCCAGGTCGGGGGCCAGGGTGAGCACGGCCCGCTCGCCGACGAGCTTCGAGCGGCCGTACGCGTTGATGGGCGCCGTGGGGGCGTCCTCCGCGTACGGGGTCGTGCCGTCGCCGGCGAACACGTAGTCGGTGGACACGTGCAGGAGCCTGGCGCCGGCGGTGGCGCACGCGTCGGCCAGGTGGCCCACGCCGACGCCGTTGACGGCGGTCGCGGCCGCCTCGGCGGTCTCGGCACCGTCCACATCGGTCCACGCGGCCGCGTTGACGACGACGTCGTGGTCGGCCACGGCCGCGCGGCCGGCGGCCGGGTCGGTGATGTCGAGGTCGGCGCGGGCCAGCGCGGTCACCGACGCCGAGGTGTCCTTGAGGACGGCGAGCAGGTCCTGACCGAGCATCCCGCCCGCACCGGTAACGAGCCAGCTACTCATGAGGCGAGGCGTGCCCGCTCGCGCAGCGGCTCCCACCACGACCGGTTGTCGCGGTACCACTGAACGGTGTCGGCGAGGCCTTGGGCGAACGGGATGCTGGGGGCGTAGCCCAGCTCCTCGGAGATCTTGGTGATGTCCAGGGAGTACCGCCGGTCGTGGCCCTTGCGGTCGGTGACCGGCACGACGCGGTCCCAGTCGGCCCCCAGCGCCGCGAGCAACTCGCCGGTGAGTTCCTTGTTCGTCATCTCGGTGCCGCCGCCGATGTTGTAGACCTGCCCGGCGCGGCCCTTCTCGAGGGCGAGGTGGATGCCGACGCAGTGGTCGTGCACGTGCAGCCAGTCGCGCACGTTTCCGCCGTCGCCGTAGAGCGGCACGGTGGCGCCGTCGAGGAGGTTGGTGACGAACAGCGGGATGACCTTCTCGGGGAACTGGTACGGCCCGTAGTTGTTGGAGCAGCGCGTGACGACGACGTCGAGGCCGTGCGTGCGGTGGAAGGCCAGCGCCATGAGGTCCGAGCCGGCCTTGGACGCCGCGTAGGGCGAGTTGGGCGCGAGCGGCCAGTCCTCGGTCCATGACCCGGTGTCGATGGAGCCGTACACCTCGTCGGTGGACACGTGCAGGAAGCGGCCCAGCCGGTGGCGGGCGGCGGCGTCGAGCAGCGTCTGGGTGCCCAGCACGTTGGTCACCACGAACGGGGCCGCGCTGGCGATGGAGCGGTCGACGTGGGACTCGGCGGCGAAGTGCACGACGGCGTCGTGGCCGGCGACGAGGTCGTCGACGAGAGCGGCGTCACAGATGTCGCCTTCGACGAAGGTGAGCCGGGGGTCGGCCGCGACCGGGTCGAGGTTGGCCTTGTTGCCCGAGTACGTCAGCTTGTCCAGCACCGTGACGGCCGTGACCGAGGACGGCTGGAAACCGCCGTTGAGCAGGGTGCGCACGTAGTGTGAGCCGATGAACCCGGCACCGCCGGTGACCAGAAGCCTCATGAGGAGGGGAGTCTAGTCCAACGGTGGTACGGTCCCTCTTCATGCGCGGGATCGTTCTGGCGGGCGGCACCGGTTCGCGGCTGTGGCCGCTGACCAGGGCCGTTTCCAAGCAGCTCATGCCGGTCTTCGACAAACCGATGATCTATTACCCGTTGACGACCCTGATCCAGGCGGGCATCCGGGAGATCCTGATCATCACCACGCCGGGGGATCAGGAGCAGTTCCGTCAGCTCCTGGGCGACGGCAGCCAGCTCGGACTCGACATTACGTACGCGGCGCAGCCCCGCCCGGAGGGCCTGGCGCAGGCGTTCGTCATCGGCGAGGAGTTCATCGCCGGCGAGTCGGTGGCCCTGGTGCTCGGCGACAACATCTTCCACGGTGTGGGGCTGGGCCGTCAGCTATCCGACTCGGCCGAAATCGTGGGCGGGCGTGTCTTCGCCTACCAGGTCGCCAACCCCGAGGCGTACGGCGTGGTGGAGTTCGACCCCGACGGCAAGGTCATCTCGATCGAGGAGAAGCCGGACAAGCCCCGCTCCCGGTTCGCCGTTCCCGGCCTGTACTTCTACGACAACGACGTGGTCGAGATCGCCCGCAATCTCACCCCGTCGGCCCGCGGCGAGCTGGAGATCACCGCCGTCAACGACGCGTACCTGCGCCGGGGCGCGCTCACGGTCACGGTCCTCGACCGGGGCACGGCGTGGCTGGACACCGGCACGTTCTCCTCTCTCATGCAGGCCTCGGAGTTCGTCCGGGTGATCGAGGAGCGACAGGGCGTCAAGATCGGCTGTATCGAGGAGGCCGCCTGGCGCAACGGCTTCATCGACGACGCTCAGCTGCGCGCCCTGGCCGAGCCGCTGACCAAGAGCGGCTACGGCAACTACCTGCTCGACCTGCTGGAGGCCCTGTGAAGATCAGCCCGCTCGGCATCGAGGGCGCGTTCGAGATCACCCCGGTGCAGCACGGCGACCCGCGCGGGGTGTTCCTGGAGTGGTACCGCTTCGACCACCTCGCCGAGGCGGTCGGGCACCCGCTGCGGCTGGCGCAGGCCAACATCTCCACCTCGTCGACCGGCGTGGTGCGCGGCATCCACTTCGCCGACGTACCGCCCGGCCAGGCGAAATACGTCACTTGTACGCACGGCGCGGTACTCGACGTGATCGTCGACATCCGGCAGGGGTCGCCGACGTTCGGCCGTTGGGAGGCGGTGCGCCTCGACGACGTCGACCGCCGCGCCGTCTACATCGCCGAGGGTCTCGGGCACGGGTTCTGCGCCCTGACCGACAACGCGACGCTGACCTACCTGTGTTCGGAGACGTACAACCCGGCCGGCGAGCACACCGTGCACCCGCTCGACCCGGAGCTGGGCATCGAGTGGCCGGCCGAGCACCCGCTGCTGTCGGCGCGCGACGACGCCGCCCCGAGCCTGGCGCAGGCGCGCGAGTCCGGGCTCCTGCCGGACTACGCGGCGTGTCGCGCGTACACGGAAGTCCAGCGTAGGCGCGAAAAAGCGCAAGGGGCGCGAGCAGACTGACCGAAGCGGCCCTCGGCCGGCTAATGTCGGTGCATGGACCGGCGCATTTTCGGGCTTGAAACCGAGTACGGCGTCACGTGCACCTACCGCGGACAGCGCCGCCTCTCCCCGGACGAGGTGGCCCGTTACCTGTTCCGTCGGGTGGTGTCGTGGGGCCGATCGAGCAACGTGTTCCTGCGCAACGGCGCGCGCCTCTACCTGGACGTGGGTTCACATCCGGAGTACGCGACGCCGGAGTGCGATTCGATCGCCGACGTGGTGGTCCACGACCGGGCGGGCGAGCGGATCCTGGAAGGCCTCCTCGTGGACGCCGAGAAGCGGCTGCACGACGAGGGCATCGCCGGCGACATCTACCTGTTCAAGAACAACACCGACTCGGCCGGCAACTCCTACGGGTGCCACGAGAACTACCTGGTCTCGCGGCACGGCGAGTTCGGCCGGCTGGCCGACATCCTCATCCCGTTCCTGGTGACCCGCCAGCTCATCTGCGGTGCCGGCAAGGTGCTGCAGACCCCGCGCGGCGCGGTGTTCTGCCTGTCGCAGCGCGCCGAGCACATCTGGGAGGGCGTCTCCTCGGCGACCACCCGGTCGCGGCCGATCATCAACACCCGCGATGAGCCGCACGCCGACGCGGAGCGCTACCGGCGCCTGCACGTCATCGTCGGCGACTCGAACATGAACGAGGTCACCACCCTGCTCAAGGTCGGCAGCGCCGACATCGTGCTGCGGATGATCGAGGCCGGGGTGGCCATGCGCGACCTGACCCTGGAGAACCCGATCCGGGCGATCCGGGAGGTCTCGCACGACGTCACCGGCCGGCGCAAGGTACGGCTGGTCAACGGCAAGGAGATCTCCGCGCTGGAGATCCAGCAGGAGTACTACGCGCGGGCCAGCGAGTTCGTGGAGCGCCGGGGCGGCGACGCGGCCACCAAGCGGGTCATCGACCTGTGGGGGCGCCTGCTCGCCGCCGTCGAGTCCGGCGACCTCAGCCCGGTCGAGCGGGAGATCGACTGGGTGACCAAGCTCAAGCTCATCGAGCGCTACCAGGCCAAGCACGGCCTGTCCCTGTCCAGCCCGCGGGTGGCGCAGATGGACCTGGCCTACCACGACCTGCGCCGCAACCGGGGCCTGTACGCCCTGCTCGAAAAGCGCGGCCAGGTCGACCGGGTGGCCACCGACCTGGACATCTTCGAGGCCAAGGAGACCCCGCCGCAGACCACCCGGGCCCGGCTGCGCGGCGAGTTCATCCGCCACGCCCAGGAGAAGCGGCGCGACTTCACGGTCGACTGGGTGCACCTCAAGCTCAACGACCAGGCCCAGCGCACGGTCCTGTGCAAGGACCCGTTCCGGGCCTACGACGAGCGCGTGGAGCGCCTTATCGCCAGTATGTGACCATGAGCGGGTGAGCGAACAGGAGCCGCGGCGCAAGCCCGACTGGGTGCGGGAGGGGTACCTGCAGAAGCGGCGGGCGAAGGTGCGCGAGGAGATCGAGCGCAACCGCCGTGGCGAGTACCTGGTGCCCACGTGGGTGCTCGTCGCCGCGCTGGTGGCGGTGGTGGCCGGCATCACCGCCCTGATGATCTTTTTCTAGGTCTTTCCTAGGTCTTTGCCTGGGTCAGCAGGGCGGCGGCGTGGCGGCCCGCCGCCGCGCACGTGACGAAGTACGCGTGGTCGCCGTCGAGGTCGCGGCCCATCGTCGACAGCTTCACCGGCAGCGCCCGCAGCGCCGCGTCGAGCCCGTCGGCCGCCACGGTGACAACCCGGTGCGGCGGCGTGAGCGGCGCCAGGGC
>JAEZGP010000790.1 GCA_023437285.1 Actinomycetes bacterium
GCCGTCACCGAGCAGGCGCTGGCCGGCGGAGAGGCGGCCGCGCTGCCCGGCGCGTCGGTGGCGTACGTGGACCCCGTCGAGCAGGCGCGTACCGAGCATTGGCAGCGGTTGGGCCGCGTGTCGCTGCTCGTCGGCGGGCTGGGCGTGGCCCTGGTGACCACGCTGGCGTTCAGCGCCTGGCTGATCCGCGGCGGGCGGCGGCTGCGTTGGCGGCCCACCCGGGCACCGCACCCCGAATAGGCGCCCCGATCCGGGCGGCAACGCGGGCAACGCACCCCCAGTAGGCACCCCGCTCCGTGCGACAACGCGGGCACCGCACCCCGGGAAGGCGAGGCGACCCCCGACGACCCGGCCACGGCCACGGCCACAGTGAAAGGGGCACAGTGAAGGCCCCGCCACCGGACCGGTGTGCGGGGCCTTCGCCGATCGGCCTACTCGAAGCGCTGCATGTTGGCGCGCTCGCGGGCCTCCATGGTCTCCGCCGAGCGGCGGACCGCCGTCTGGATCTGCGTGAGCAGCAGGTTGATGTCGGCCGCGGCCGAGTCCCACTGGGCCTGCTTCGCGGCGTACGCGGACTTGGCGTCACCGTCCCAGGTCGAGATGATCGGCTGCAGGCTCTGCTTGAGCCCGTCGAGCTCGCCGTTCATGTTCGACACGGTGGAGCCGATGTCCTGCGCCGCGGCGTGCAGCGCCGCGAAGTTGACGACAAGGTCGCCCTGTGCCATGTCCTGTCCCCTTAACAAGTGGTCCGGCTGGTCAGCCGATGGTCAACGCCTGGGTGATCTGCCCGGCGGTCGCGCCGGCGTTCTGCATCTCCGAGCGCATCTCCTCATCGGACACGTCGTAGTCGCGACCGGACGAACCCACCGCCTCGGCGATGGACCGCAGCGCGGCGTTGAGGCGCGCCATATCCCCGTCGAACCGCGTCCGGACCTCCTGGAAGGACGAGCCACCAGCGCCGACCCAGTACTGCTGGAGCGGCGAGAGCCGGTCCATCAGTGTGTTCAGCATGCTGGTGAGACGATCGGCGACGGCATCGACATCCTGCTCGGTCTTGATCATAAGACCGGTGTCGGTACGCATCCCTGACATCTGCTTCAGTCACCCCGCTTTCGCTGCCCTGGCCACACGTGCTCAGGCATCTCGGTGACACCGGCCGATGTCACCGTCGATGCGACGGTAGCGTAAGCGCGCATTGTGGACCACCCGCACGCCAGCGTCGGGTGATCGTGCCGGCTCACTCGGCCGGCTGGATCGGCCTCGTCGCGGCCTGCGGATCGAGCTCCGGACCCTCGGGCAGCCGGGCCACGAGGCCGGCGGGCAGCCGTACCGGCTGCGCACCCGAGTAGCCCAGCATGCGCAGGACGTCCGGGGAGGCCAGCGGATACCTGATGCCGAGGTCGCTGACGAGGAACAGTGTGCCGAGCTGCGCGTTCGGCGACGACTGGGCCGCCACCACGGCGCCGTGGCCGGGTGCCACGACCACGCGGTCGACCAGCAGCCCGCCGCGCGGGGTGCGTTGCTGCGTCGGCACGCCACGCCCGGTGAACGGGTCGGCGTCCACGACGATCCGCGCGACGCTGTCACCGCCGGTGAACGTCGCGCACATGGCCGCGTCAGGCCCCGACAGCCGGGCGATGCGCGGCGGCGTGTCCGGCGGCCGCTCCGCCGAGGCCGGCGGGGCCTCCGCGCGTGGCGCGCTGAACGCCGCGCTCGCGGCCAGCGTGCGCGCCTCCGGCGGGTTGCCCGGGTACGCCCTGCGCGTCTCCTTGTCGGCCAGGGCGATGACGGCCTCCATGGCCGTGATCGGCCGCAGCCGCTCGCGTCCGACCAGGTAGTACTGCTTCTGGTTGGCGGTCTCCACGACCAGGATCTGACCCACCCGCGCGTCCGGCAGGTCCGGGATGGCCTTGAACGGTTCGCCGCGACCGTCCTGGGTGGGCGGCGCGATGGCCTTGCCCTCCGGCAGCGCGTTCAGCCACGACCCGCCCACCGCGAGCTGCGGCTGCTGGCTGAGGGCCAGCGCCTCCAGCACCATGGGGGCGGAGTTGATGCGGTACCGGTAGCCGTTCCAGATCAGGTACGGCGTGTCGCCGTCGGGCAGCCTGACCAGGAGCGCCTCGTCGCCGGCCAGCGGCCGGCCGCCCGCCGCCGCGCCGACGAACAGTGCCGTCGTCGCGCTCTGCCCGCCGCTGGCCGTGCGCGACCCGGCGGTGCACACCGACCAGGGGCCGGTGAGCAGGCGTTTGGGGTCGGGCAGCGACTCCGGCGCGTTGGGGATGCCCACCATGGGTGCCCGCGGCTCGCCGGCCAACTGCTTGCGCGGCACCGTGACCGTGCGCGGCGACTGCTGCAACAGCAGGGCTGAGGTGAAATTCGCGGTCGGCACGAGGACGCCCTCGCGTAGTACGTACGCCGCGCCGGACTCCCGCTCCAGGATGACCGCGCTGCCGTCGCGCCAGCCGGCCCCCGTACGGCCGGTCACCATGCCGAACAGGCCCACGGCCGCCAGCGCGATCACGCCGACCATGACGCCGCCGAAGGCCGCGCCCACCAGCCGGCGCAGCGGGGAGCGCAGCGGATCCGCCTCGCCCGCGACCAGCGCGGAGACCGCCCGTTGCACGGCGAACTGGTACGACTGAACCTGATCTCGCCGTGACGGCACGGACCCTCCCCCTTACTGACCCCGTCGGCCGGGTGCGCCGGCATTACGATAGCGGCGACTGCCGGCCCGTACCGCATCGCAGGAGGTTGCACATGGTCACCCGCGAGGAGGCGGTGAGCCGGGTCCGTGCCTGGTGGGCCGAGCACGGTCGGGTCGTTGACGACGCGGGTGTCGGGGTGTACGAGTTCGACCTCGGCTTCGTGGTGTGGGCGGCCGGCGCGGCACCGGACGCCGGCCAGGCGCCGCCGGCGCTCGATGCCGGCACCCGGGTGGTGGTCGACGGAACGACGGGCGAGCTGAGTACCTGGCCGTCGCGGCCGCCGCAGTTCGTCGCCGACATGTACCGCACGTCGCGCCGGGCCCGCGAGCGGTTCCCCGCCGATGTGTACGACGACCTGACGGCGGCCGGCTGGCGGCCCGGCCGTGACGTCACCGTGGCGGTCGACGGCTGGCTGCAACGCACCGGCATCGACCGTGAACTGCCGCTGTTCGCCGCGGCCCGGGCCGTGCTCACCGAGTTCGGTGGGCTGACCGTCGCCCAGCGCGGCCCGACGGGTAAGCCCGGCGGCGGGTTCGCCAGCCACTTCTATCCGGCCCGCAACGCGCCGACCACGCCGGAGATCCACGAGTTCGCGGGCATCATCGGCGCGCGCGTGTTCCCGGTGGGCGGCAACGACGACGGCCCCTCCCACCTGGTGGTCGACGAGCGGGGCCGGATGTTCCAGCTGCACCCGGTCGCCGACCTGTTCCTCGGGGAGAGCGTCGACGAGGCGTTGACGTGGGTCACCCGCGGCGGCGAGCCGCCCGCCCGCCGCCGCCCCCGCCGCGGGGGGCGCCCCGCG
>JAEZGP010000023.1 GCA_023437285.1 Actinomycetes bacterium
CGCGTGCTCCCCCACGCGTACGGCGGCGCCCCAGCCACGGAAGGTGTGCCGACCCTGCGCGTGATGACGTACAACCTGCTCCACGGCGGTCGCCCCGACCGGCTGCCGGCCATCATGGCGGTCATCGCCGACGCGCGACCGGACGTGCTGGCCCTGCAGGAACTCGGCGCGATGACGGCTCGCCGGTTCGCCGGCCTCGCCACCGACCTCGGCATGCGCGGGCACATGTCGACCTCCTGGTTCGGCCAGCCGGTCGGCCTGCTCGCCCGCGACGGCGTGACGATCCGCCACGCGGGGCGCGTGCGGCGCCCGTTCCACCACGGCGCACCCGTGCTCACCATCGACACCAGCCTCGGCCCGCTGACCGTCCTGGCCGCGCACCTGCACCCGCTCAGCGGCTCGCGACGGCTGCGCGAGGCGCGCTGGCTCGCCGCGTACGCCGCCGCCCGCCGGCCCGCGCTGGTCATGGGCGACCTCAACTCGCTCGACCCGTGGGACGACCACGCCCAGCGCCTCGCCGACCTGCACCGCCGGTACCGGGGCCGGCACGTGCGCCGCGACGGCACCGTGGACACCCGCGCGATCGCCACGCTGACCGGGGCGGGACTCGTCGACGTGTTCCGGCACACGGGGTCCGTCGGCCGGCAGTACACGGCGCCGACCGACGGGCCGTGGGGCGCCGAGTTCTCCCGGATGCGACTGGACTACATCCTCGCCACCCCGGAGCTGGCCGAACACGCCAGCTCCTGCCGCACGCTGGACACCAACGCCTCCGACCACTACCCCGTCGTCGCGCAGTTCGATGTGGCCACGGGCGCCCCGGGAGGCCGCGCGGACCCGGGTTAGGCTTGATCATGACCACCCGCCGCCTGCTCGCCGGCGTCTGCGCCGGCCTCGCGGCCATCGGCGGGGTGCTGTTCCTCGGCGCGGTCCTGGCCGATCAGGGCGTCTGGTACGCCGGTTTCGTCAGCGAGGTCGGCGTGCCCGGCCGGCCGTTTCGGACCGCGTACCAGCTGGGCCTGATCGGCGTCGGGGCGGGGGTCGTGCTGCTCGCCGTGTTGCTGCGTCCGCTCGGCGCCCTGGTCGGACTCGCGCTCGCGCTCGGCGGCGTGCTCGCGGCGGCGTCGGCCGTGGTGCCGTGCAGTCCCGGGTGCCCCCTGCCGCCGTACGAGACGCCGACCGCGCAGGACCTGGTGCACGCCGGCGCGAGCGTCGCGGGGGCGGGCCTGTGCGCGCTGGCCGTACTGCTGGTCGCGCTGCGCCGGACCGACGACGCGATGCGGCGGGTGGCCAGGGTGGCGATCGGTCCGGTGGTGCTCCTGGGCCTGGCGACGGTCTACGGCCTGGCCTTCCTCGGCCGGTCGACGTTCACCGGGACGGTCGAGCGGCTGCTGCTCGCGCTGCTCATCGCCTGGAACGTGGCGGCCGCGGTCGTCGCCGGCCGAACCCGCGAACCCAACGCGCAACTATCGGTTGCACGATCCGGTCAACCGTACTAGGGTCAACCGCAACCAAAGGTTGCGGAAAGTGAGTTGACCATGGAGTACGGAACGCTGGCCCGCCAGATCCACATCGACGCCCCGCCGGAGGTGGTGTTCGAGGTCGTCAGCCGGCCCGAACACATCCGCCAGTGGTGGTCGGACGACGCCAGCCTCGACCCCACGCCCGGCGCGGTCGGCGAGGTGGTCTGGGGTGACCGGACCACCGTCCAGCCGATCACGGTCGTGGACGTCGAGCCGCCGCGCCGGTTCTCCTTCCGGTGGGTGTCCCCCGACGGCGAGCCGGCCACGCCGGACAACTCGCTGCTGGTCACCTTCGACCTTGAGGCGGATGGCGCCGGCACGCTGCTGCGGCTGACCGAGACCGGCTTCCGCGAGAAGGGCTGGGAGCTCGCGGTCCTCGAGCAGGCTTACCAGGAGCACGTCGTCGGCTGGGAGATGTTCCTGCCTCGGCTGGCCGAGTACGCCCCAACGCTCGTCGCGACGCGATGAGCGTCACGGTCGACGAGGACCTCTGGTCGGCGGTCGGCGACCCGACCCGCCGCCGGATGCTCGACCTGCTCCTCGCCACGGGCGTGGGCACGGCGACCAGTCTGAGCGAACATCTGCCGGTCACCCGGCAGGCCGTCGCCAAGCACCTCGGCGTCCTCGAACGCGCCGGCCTGGTCGCGGCCACCCCCGCCGGCCGGGAACGGCACTACCGGGTCGACGACGCGCAACTGGCCCGGGCCGTCGCCCAACTGTCGGCGGTCGGCGCCGCCTGGGACGCCCGCCTGCGGCGCATCAAGCAGATCGCGGAGGCCATCGAACGGCACCGCACCACCTGACGACACCCAACGGAAGGCACCCCCATGGCGGACATCCTGCACAAGGTCGGCATCGCGTCGACCCCCGACAGCGTCTACGACGCCCTCACCACGATCGACGGTCTCACCGGCTGGTGGACCGAGCACACCACCGGGAGCACGGATGTCGGCGAGGTCGTCGCGTTCCGGTTCGCCGCCGGCGGATTCGACATGCGGGTCGTCGACGCCGATCCCGGCAACCAGGTCCGGTGGCAGGTCGTCGACGGTCCCGAGGAGTGGATCGGCACCACCATCGACTGGCGGTTGCGCCGCGACGGCGACTACACGACCGTCCTGTTCAGCCACCTCGGGTGGCGGGAGCCGGTCGAGTTCATGCACCACTGCAGCACCAAGTGGGCCGTGTACCTGATGAGCCTCAAATCCCTGGTCGAGACCGGTAAGGGCGCGTCCCATCCCCACGACGTCAAGATCGATAGCTGGGACTGACACACCCGCGGGGCACACTGGGCAGACGGGACGACCGGTGGGCGGTGGTGGGCGTGGACAGTCTGCTGGACGCGGCGCTGCGCTACGCCCGCCGGGGCGTACCCGTCTTCCCGCTGCACACCCCCCCCGGCCGCGGCGGCTGCTCGTGCGCGAACGACGCCTGCCCCTCCCCCGGCAAGCACCCCCGGGTGCGCCACGGCGTGCACGACGCGGCCACCGAACCGAGGGTCATCCGCGCCTGGTGGCGGCGCTGGCCGCTGGCCAACATCGGCCTCGCGACCGGGGTGGCGATGGACGTGTGCGACGTCGATACCGACGAGGGCCTGCGGGCCGTGCGCCGCCTCGTCACCACGGCCGGGCCGACCGTACGCTCGGGGCACGGCTGGCACCTGTGGTTCGCGCCCACCGGCCACGGCAACCGCACCGGCCTGCTGCCCGGCGTCGACTGGCGCGGCCGGGGCGGCAGCATCGTCGCGCCGCCGTCGCGGCACCCCAGCGGCCGCCGGTACGCCTTCGTCCGCCCGTGGGA
>JAEZGP010000031.1 GCA_023437285.1 Actinomycetes bacterium
GGGCTGGCCGCCGCCGACGCCGCGCGGGCCGCCGAGGCGGGCGGGCTGTCCGGGCGGCCGTTGACCGAGCGGGCCCGCGACGTGGTCGCGTTCGTGTGCCGGGAGAGCGGGCTGCCCGTCATCGGCGTCGGGGGCGTCCTCGACCCGGACGACGCGGCCCGCCTGTTCGACGCTGGCGCGAGCCTCGTGCAGCTCTACACCGGCTTCATCTACCGCGGGCCGGCGCTGGTCCGCGCGATCGCCCGCGCGACCCGCGACGGCGTCGCGACAACCGAGACGATGGAGGACGCGACATGACCCACCAGGCTCCCGTACCCCGTGCCGAGAAGGAAAGTTTCGGCGAACGGCTGCACAAGACCCTCGCCGCCCGTGGTCCGCTGTGTGTGGGCATCGATCCGCACGCGAGCCTGCTGCTGCGATGGGGCCTGCCGGACTCCGTGGAGGGTTTGCGGACATTCGCGGACACCGTTGTGTCCGCGTTGGCCGATCGCGTGGCCGTGATGAAGCCGCAATCGGCGTTTTTCGAGCGTTTCGGCGCCGCTGGCGTGTCCGTTCTGGAGTCAACTATCCGACAGGCCCGACAGGCGGGCACGTTGGTGATTCTTGACGCCAAGAGGGGCGATATCGGGTCGACCGTCCAGGCGTACGCGCAGGCGTACCTGAGCCCGCGCAGCCCCCTCGCGGCCGACGCGCTCACGGTCAGCCCGTACCTGGGGTTCGGCTCGCTGGCGCCCGTCATCGACGAGGCCGAGGCGCATGGCGGCGGCGTGTTCGTGTTGGCCCTCACCAGCAACCCGGAGGGGCCCTCCGTGCAGCATGCGCGCACGTCAGACGGGCGAACGGTGGCTCAGACGATCATCGACGAGGCCGCCGCGTGCAACGCCAAGGAGCCCGTGCTGGGCTCCGTCGGGCTCGTCGTCGGGGCCACGGTCGGTGACACGGGGCACGACCTCAGCGACCTCAACGGGCCGGTTCTGGTGCCCGGGCTCGGGGCTCAGGGCGGCGTCGCGGACGACATGCGGGCCCTCTTCCGGGACCTCCGGGGGGCCGTCGTCCCGTCGTACTCCCGGGAGATTCTGTCCCACGGACCGAGCAGAAGTGGCCTGCGTGACGCGGCGGACAAGGCACTTTCTGCGTGCCAAAAAGCCCTATTTTGATCCGATTTGTGCGTCTGGGCAACGCGACACGCTGGGTGGATTACGCGTTGTGACATTGCCAAACGGTCCTTTGCGCACTAGTTTTTCGCAGCGCTGGAACCCCCAGTGCACAACAAGGGACCTGAGGAGACGCTGGTGCCGCTTCCCACCCTGAGCCCGGAGCAGCGCGCCGCCGCGCTGGAGAAGGCTGCGGAGATTCGCAAGGCCCGCGCTGAGCTCAAGGAGCAGCTCAAGCAGGGCAAGACCACGCTCACGGCCGTGCTCGACCGGGCTGAGGCCGACGATGTTGTCGGCAAGCTCAAGGTTTCGGCTGTGCTGCAGGCCATGCCGGGCATCGGCAAGGTTCGCGCAACGCAGATCATGGAAAAGCTGAAGATCGCGGAGAGCCGCCGCCTGCGCGGCCTCGGCGACCAGCAGCGCAAGGCTCTGCTCGCGGAGTTCGCCGGGGGCCGCTGACGTTACGCGGCGCGGCCCCGGGTTAAATCTCGGTGGCCGGGCCGCCGAAACGTCGGTCATCCGGTAGAAAGTAAGCAGTGGACACAGACGACGCGCGCCCCGGGCCGGCTCGGCTCACGGTGTTCTCCGGCCCCTCGGGTGTCGGCAAGGACAGCGTGATCGAGCTGGTTCGGGCGCGCGCGCCGTGGGTCTGGCTGTCCGTCTCGCTCACCACGCGGCGCATGCGCCCCGGCGAGATCGACGGCGTGCACTACCACTTCGTGACCCGGGCCGAGTTCGAGCGCCACATGCGCGACGGCTCGCTGCTGGAGTGGGCCGAGTTCGCCGGCAACCTCTACGGCACCCCCCGCGGACCGGTGCTGGCCCGGCTGGAGAACGGCGAGCCCGTCCTCCTCAAGATCGATCTGCAGGGCGCGCGCCAGGTCAAGGACACGATGCCGTCGGCGCAGTTCGTGTTCCTCGCCCCGCCGAGCTTCGCCGAACTCAAGCGGCGCCTCATCGGCCGCGGCACCGACGACGCCGAGACCATCCGCCACCGGCTGCGCCACGCCGAGGAGGAGATGGCCGCCGAGCCGGAGTTCGACACGACCATCGTCAACGACTTCGTCGAGCGTGCGGCCGACGAGTTGCTAGGATTGCTCGGTTCGCGCGTCGTCGTGAGCTGAGCCGCGCCGCTTCTTCGATTCGAGGTCTTCTTACCGTGTCCGGAACCCTGCCCAATCCCGAAGGCATCACCAACCCGCCGATCGACGAGCTGCTGGACAAGACGTCCTCGAAGTACTCGTTGGTGATCTTCGCGGCCAAGCGGGCCCGCCAGATCAACGCCTACTACAGCCAGCTCGGCGAAGGCCTGCTCGAGTACGTCGGTCCGCTCGTCGAGACCACGCCGCAGGAGAAGCCGCTGTCGATCGCCCTGCGCGAGATCAACGGCAACCTGCTCACGGCCGAGCCGACCGAGGCCTGATCGACCAGTGACCGCACGGGTCGTCCTCGGCGTCGGTGGGGGCATCGCCGCCTACAAGGCCTGCGAACTCCTTCGCCTGTTCACCGAGTCGGGGCACCCCGTGCGCGTCGTGCCGACCGCCGCGGCCCTGCGCTTCGTCGGCGAACCCACCTGGGCCGCGCTGTCCGGCCAGCCGGTGGCCACCGAGGTGTGGCAGGACGTGCAC
The DNA here is from genome assembly GCA_023437285.1 of Actinomycetes bacterium. Lineage (GTDB taxonomy): Bacteria > Actinomycetota > Actinomycetes > Mycobacteriales > Micromonosporaceae > Luedemannella. The sequence goes on from JAEZGP010000031.1 coordinate 2,783, forward strand.
GCGGTGCCGCACGTCGCGATCGGGCAGAGCGCCGACCTCGTGGTCGTCGCCCCCGCCACCGCCGACCTGCTCGCCAAGGCCGCCCACGGACTGGCCGACGATCTGCTCACCAACACGCTGCTCACCGCGCGCTGCCCGGTGCTGCTGGCCCCCGCGATGCACACCGAGATGTGGGAGCACCCGGCCACCGTGGCCAACGTCGCCACCCTGCGCTCGCGCGGCGTCGTCGTCCTGGAGCCCGCGTCGGGCCGGCTCACCGGCGCTGACACCGGCAAGGGCCGGCTGCCGGACCCCGAGGAGATCTTCGCGGTGGGCCGGCGGCTGCTCGCCCGCGGCGCCGGCGAGGCCGACCTGGCCGGCCGGCACGTGGTCGTCACCGCCGGCGGCACCCGCGAGCCGCTCGACCCCGTCCGGTTCATCGGCAACCGGTCGTCGGGAAAGCAGGGGTACGCGTTCGCGCGTACCGCCGCCGCGCGCGGCGCCCGGGTCACCCTCGTGGCCGCCAACAGCGCGCTGCCCGACCCGGCCGGCGTCACCGTGGTCCGGGTCGGCACCACCGAGGAACTGCGGGCCGCCACCCTGGCCGCCGCGGCCGACGCCGACGCCGTCGTGATGGCGGCCGCCCCCAGCGACTTCCGCCCAGCGGCGTACTCGGAAAAGAAGATCAAGAAAGTCGCGGACGGCGAGCCACCCGTCATCGAGCTGGTGACCAATCCGGACATCGCGGCCGAGATCGGCGCCGCGAAACGTTCCGGACAGATTCTTGTCGCGTTCGCGGCCGAGACGCATGACGCAATGACACACGGAGCGCGTAAGTTGGCCGACAAGCGGGCCGACCTCATCGTGATCAACGAGGTGGGTCCGGGGCGCGCGTTCGGCACGGATAGCAACGCCGCCGTGGTGCTCGGCGCCGACGGCTCCCGCGTGGAGCTTGCCGAGCAGCCCAAGGAGGACCTGGCCGACGCCGTCTGGGACCTGGTCAGGGCGCGTCTCAGCCCACAGGACTGAGCGCGTCCACGCACCGATCGCCTTGTACCGACCGTTACACTCAGCCAAACAATGACGACTTGAGGAGCACTGTGGCACGTCGCCTATTCACGTCCGAGTCGGTCACGGAGGGCCACCCGGACAAGATTGCCGACCAGATCAGTGACGGCGTCCTGGACGCACTGCTCGCCCAGGACCCGCGTAGCCGCGTCGCGTGCGAGACGCTCATCACCACCGGCCAGGTGCACGTCGCCGGTGAGGTCACCACGAGCGCGTACGCCGACATCGCGGCCATCGTGCGCGAGACCATCCTGCGTATCGGCTACGACTCCTCGAAGAAGGGCTTCGACGGCGCGTCCTGCGGCGTGAGCGTCTCCATCGGCGCGCAGTCGCCCGACATCGCCCAGGGCGTCGACTCCGCCATCGAGTTGCGCAGCGGCGAGTCGGGCAGTGCGCTCGACTCCCAGGGCGCCGGCGACCAGGGCATGATGTTCGGCTTCGCCTGCTCCGAGACGCCCGAGCTGATGCCGCTGCCGATCGCGCTCGCGCACCGCCTCGCCCGCCGGCTGTCGGCCGTCCGCAAGGACGGCACGATCCCCTACCTGCGTCCAGACGGCAAGACCCAGGTCACGGTGGAGTACGACGGACTGCGGCCGGTCCGCCTGAACACGGTCGTGGTCTCCTCGCAGCACGCGGCCGACATCTCGCTCGACTCGCTGCTCACGCCCGACGTGCGCGAGCACGTCATCGAGCCGGAGCTGGAGAGCCTCGGGCTCGACACCGAGGGCTACCGTCTGCTGGTCAACCCGACCGGCCGGTTCGAGATCGGTGGCCCCATGGGCGACGCCGGCCTGACCGGTCGCAAGATCATCGTCGACACGTACGGCGGCTACGCCCGCCACGGCGGCGGCGCGTTCTCCGGCAAGGACCCGTCCAAGGTGGACCGTTCGGCCGCCTACGCCATGCGGTGGGTCGCCAAGAACGTCGTGGCCGCCGGGCTCGCCGAGCGCTGCGAGGCCCAGGTCGCCTACGCGATCGGCAAGGCGCACCCGGTCAGCCTGTTCGTCGAGACGTTCGGCACCGAGTCGGTCCCCGTCGAGCGCATCGAAAAGGCCATCAACGAGGTCTTCGACCTGCGTCCGGCCGCCATCATCCGCGACCTCGACCTGCTCCGCCCGATCTACCAGCCGACGGCGGCGTACGGCCACTTCGGCCGCGAGCTGCCCGACTTCACCTGGGAGCGCACCGACCGCGTCGCCGACCTCAAGTCGGCCGCCGCCGTCTGACCACGCACCTGTCCGCTGAGGGCCGCCGACCACCCGGTCAGCGGCCCTCAACGCGTCGCCCTGCCGTGTCGCGACTGGCCGCGCGCCGCCCTGCCGTGTTGGCGGCTGCGCGTCGCTCTGCCGTGTTGG
>JAEZGP010000005.1 GCA_023437285.1 Actinomycetes bacterium
CGGCCCGGCCACTTCCCCGGCTGGTACTTGGTGATCATGAAGTGCAGCGCGGAGATCAGCGTCTCCGAGTACTCGAAGAAGCCCATGTGCGGCGTCTGCTGCACGTATGTCATCGCGTCCCGGTAGCTGATGACCGCTTGCTGCGTCTCCTCGCTGGCGTCGGCCGACATGGGTGCACGTTCGACGAGCGCCCGGGCGTCCGAGCTGCTGATCGTGATGTTCTCGATCGTGTTCGAGCCCTGGATGGCCGCCGCGAACAGGCTGCGACGCAACTGGCCCTCCCAGCGCGGCTTGGACCGCAGCTGCGTCCGCAGGTCCGAGCGCATCTCGTCCAGCTCGCTCAGGACCCGGAGATCGGACTCGTCGAGGGTCGGCATCGCGTAAAGCACGCTCTTATGCTACAGGAGTAGTAGCATTCAACCGGGACGCCGGGTCGCCGCCGCAGGAGCATTGAACCCAGACGCACTGGGTACGCATCTCGAGGTGACGGTCTTCGGCTTGCATAACTCGCATGAGCAGATCCACCCGGCGGCGCTGCTGGCCGCCGTGCAACGCGCCGAGGCGGCCGGGTTCCAGGCCGCGATGTGCTCCGACCACTTCTCCCCGTGGAGTACGCGGCAGGGACAGTCCGGCTTCGCCTGGTCGTGGCTGGGGGCAGCGCTCCAGGCGACGCGGATCGGGTTCGGCGTGGTCAACGCCCCCGGGCAGCGTTACCACCCGGCCATCATCGCCCAGGCGATCGGCACCCTGGCCGCCATGTACCCGGGACGGTTCTGGGCGGCGCTCGGCAGCGGCGAGGCCAGCAACGAACACATCACCGGCGACCGCTGGCCGCGCAAGGACGTACGCGACGCCCGGCTCCTGGAGTGCGTGGCCGTGATCCGGGCACTGCTGGCCGGCGAGGAGGTCAGCCACGACGGCCTGGTGAAGGTCGACCGCGCGAGGCTGTGGACGCGGCCGGACGAACCGGTGAAACTGATCGGGGCGGCCGTCAGCCCCGCCACCGCGGCGATGGCCGCCCAGTGGGCCGACGGGCTGATCACCGTGAACCAGCCGACGGACCAGCTCAAGCGGATGATCGACGCGTACCGCGACAACGGCGGCAAGGGCGAACTGTGCCTACAGGTGCATCTGAGCTGGGCCGCCACGGACGAGGAAGCCCGCGCCATCGCTTACGAACAGTGGCGCAGCAACGTCTTCGACCCGCCGGTGTGCTGGGATCTGGAAATGGTGGACCACTTCGACGTGGTGTCCCGGGACGTCACCGACGAGCAGGTGGCGAAGGTCGTGAACGTCAGCGCCGACCTGGGCCGGCACACCGAGATCCTCAACTCCTACGTCGAGCTGGGCTTCGACCGCATCTACCTGCACCACGTCGGCCAGCAGCAGGACGAGTTCATCGACGTGTTCGGCGCCAAGGTCCTGCCCCAGCTCTCGTGACACCGGCTACGGCTGCGCCGCGACGGCTGGCCGGATGAGTCGTTCCCCGAGAGCCATCGCCAGCGCGACCGTGGTGAGCAACGCGCCGAGCAGCACGGTGCTGAGGACGCCGTGATTCGGTAGCGCGAGGCCGCCGGCCAGGGCACCGCCGGTAATGCCGACGTTGACGGCGGCCGAGACGGTCGCGGCGGCGAGGTCGGAGCGTCCTGGTGCGACCTGCAACACGAGGCCGCCGAGCGTCGCGGTGAACGCGGCGAAGGCCAGTCCGGACAGGGCGATCAGGCCGACAGCCGCCGCCGGTCGCTCGCCGAACGCGTACAGGCCGAGCAGCGACACCGCCTGGAGCGCGACGGTCGCGGTCAGGGCCGTCCACGGACCGCGGTCCACGACCGCCGCGATGGCGAGAATGCCGAGTACGCTCGCGACGCCGCGGACCAGCAGGATCGCCCCGACCGAGGCGGCGGAGAAGCCGCTGACCTCGGTGATGAACAGGGCGGTGTAGGTATAGGCGGCGATGGCACCGGCGGTGGCCACGATGGCGACCGCGACCAGCAGCCAGAAACGGCGAACGTCGGGCGTGGCGCCGCGCGCGGCGTGCCCCTGGTCGGGGCGCGTCGAGGGCAGCAGAGACGCCACGATGGTGAGCACGATCGCGCCGAGGGCGGCGACCGCGAGGAATGAGGTTCGCCAGCCGTCGCGCTGGCCCAGCCACGTGCCGGCCGGGACGCCCAAGGCCAGCGCGATGTTCCCGCCAGCGAACACGATCGCGATCACCCGTCCGCGTAGTCGGGGTGGGAAGAGGTCGGCCGCGGCCGGCACCACGACCGCCCAGAACAGCGCGTGGGTCACGGCGGTCACCATCCTGGCCGCCAGCAGCAGCGTGAAGGTACCCGCGAACACGGTGATCGCCGTGCTCACCACGAAACCGGCCAGCAGCGCCGACAGCAACCCCCGGCGAGGGACTTTGCGGACCAGCGCCGTCAAGGGGACGGAGCCGACCATGACGACCGCGCCGTACACGGTGACGAGCATGCCGACCTGCGACGGCGAGACGGCCAGGTCCGTGGACATCGGCAGCAGCAGCCCCACCGGCAGCGCCTCGGCGGTGGTGTAGAGGAACGTGCCGCCGGACAAGCCGATCAATGCTCCTACCGCGCGGACGCGTCCCATGCGAGCCTCCTTCTGTTACCGGCTAAACAGCATATGGGGGAAACGCTAACGACCTTTCTCGATGTAGGTCAACTGGTAAAGTGCATTTCGATGGAAACACTTGAGGACGTCACACGGATGCGCCTGGTGGGCGGCAACCTGGCGCTGGACTTCATCAACACCCGCGCCGGTCCACCGGTCGGAGCGCCGGACGACGACGTGCTCACGTCCTACCCGCACCTGGTCGCGTGGGGCGGGTACGCGGGCGTCCTCACCGAGGCCGAGGCGGCGGCGCTACGCCGGATAGCTCGGCAGGACCCGGCCGGCGCCGACGCCACCCTGACGCGAGCGCTGCACCTGCGTGACTACCTCGACGAGGTGTTCCGGGCCCTGGCCACCGGCCGGACCCCGAGCGCGTCCGCCCTGGCCGAGTTGCGGGACGACGAAGCGGACGCACTGCGCCACGCACAGCTCGTCACCGGCAGCACGTTCGCCTGGAGCTGGCGCAACGACCACACCCTGGCCCGACCCCTACGACCGGTCGTGCACGCGGCGGTGCAGCTCCTCACCACGGGTCCGCTGAACCGGATCAAGGGCTGCGGCGGCTGCCGCTTCCTCTTCAACGACGAGAGCAAGAACCGCAGCCGCCGCTGGTGCAGCATGGAGGACTGCGGAACCGAGGAGAAAATCCGTCGGTACGTCGCGACCCGCCGTACGCGCGCGACGCGTTGAGCACTCCGTCTATCACTCCGCAGCCGGTAAGCCGAGGCACCCGAGTGCCTGGCGGGGTAATACCTGCCGCCGAAAGCGGTTGCACGCCTCATCACCGGACCCAGCGAGCATAGGCAGCGCACTGCGCATCGCATTTGCGCAGGACCAAACCGTTCAGGCGCCTCATCCACAGCCAGTGTCCAAGGCTGGCCGAAGCGTGACGTAGTCCGATAGCGTGCTGAAGGTTGCAGGGGGTGCGATTCATGACCGGCGATATCGACGTGGACCTTGACGTGCTACGTGCGTTCCGCCAGACACTGAACGACGAGATAACTCACCACATCAGACCCACCGCCATTCGCATCGTCAACGACTGCGAGCCTGACGTCGTGAACTACGGGCCCCGCCTGGCCACGCCGGCGATGACCTCGGCCCGCATCCGCCACCACGACAGTCTCGCCGCCACGCTGGACAACCTGCGCCATCACGTCAACACGTCACGCGCCGTCATCGCGGCCATGGA
>JAEZGP010000186.1 GCA_023437285.1 Actinomycetes bacterium
GTCACGCACACCGGCCGCCGCCGGCGCGCTGACCGCCTCGATGCCGAACCAGTCGAGCAGCGCGGCACACGAACGGCACGGCGGGCACGAGGTGCCGTGGAGCGGGTCGCCCGGCTCCCGTACCCACACGACGCTCACCGCGGAACCCCATAGCTCGGCCCGCGCGGCGGGGGCCGTCAGTGCCCCGGGGCGGTCGCGCTCGGCCAGGTGCAGCCGGTCCGACACCAGGACGGTCTCGGCGCACCAGCCGGCGTAGCGCTCCCGCTGCGCGGCCGGCAGCTCGTGCAGGAAACGGCGGATCACCGGATGCAGGTCCGGTGCGGTGTCGCCGCGCACCGACGTGTGCCGGAAGACCACGCCGTCGATCAACAGAGCGCCGGCGGTGAGGGGAAGACTGCGTGGTGCGTTCATCGCCCACCGACGATAGCGGCCCGCCACCCGGGCGGGCAGCCCTGGGCGGGAGCTGGCACCCTAGTGCGATGACGCGGACCCTTCTCGTGTCGCCGCAGCAGCGCGGCGCGTACCGGTCGATCACCGACGCCCTCGCGGATCTGGCCGGCAGCACCGCTGAGGCCACCATCGAGCTGGCGCCCGGCACGTACACGGAGGCCCTGCTCGTCCAGGGGATCAACGTGCGGCTGGTGGCCGCCGAGGGCCCGCAGACCGTGACCATCGACGCGACCGCGATCGAGTACTCGGCGGTGCGGTGCCACGAGGCGACGCTGACGCTGCAGAACCTGGTCCTGCGCTCCGGGGACTTCCCGACGGTGCACGCCACCCTCAGCACGGTGGCCGTCGACACCTGCGTCCTGTCCGCCGGAGCGGCGGCGGGCCTGACCGTCACCAGTGGATCCGTGCAGGCGCGCCACTGCACCATCGCCGGCGCCGAGAGCGGCATCATCGTGGAGGACACGTCCGGCGCGATCGACGAGTGCACCATCAACGACATCGCCACGGACGGGCTGATCTGCCGGATCGGCGCCGACCCCGTGATCCGCGCGTGCGTGATCTCCGGCTGCGGCGGTCGCGGCGTGTACGTCTACCAGTACAGCCGGCCCACCATCGAGGGCTGCGAGGTCAGCCGCACCGGCGACGCGGGCATCACCGTCGGCTACGAGAGCGCGCCGGTGATCCGGCGCACGTGGGTGCACGACACGGCCGGCGTGGGCATCGGGGTCGGCCGCGGCTGCGGCGGCGAGGTGATCGAGTGCCGGGTGGAGAACACCGCACCGCCCGGCATCGACATCGCCGACGGCGCCGACACGGTGCTCGTCGCGGCCCCCGCGGCCGGCGTACGGGTCGGCCCGGTGGGGTCGTCCGCGGGCGGCGGCGGCAAGGCCGACGACGCGGCCGTCGACGGCCTGCTCGCCCAACTGGACGCTCTGGTCGGCCTGGCGGCGGTCAAGTCGGAGGTACGCGACCTCATCGACGAGATCCAGGTCAACGAGTGGCGGCGCAGCGAGGGCCTGGCCGTGGGCGGGACGAGCCACCACCTCATCTTCGCCGGCGCGCCGGGCACGGGTAAGACGAGCGTGGCCCGCCTCTACGGCGCCATCCTGTCGGCCCTGGGCGTGCTGCCCCGCGACAACCTGCGCGAGGTGTCGCGCCGCGACCTCGTGGGCCAGTACATCGGACACACGGCCGAGAAGACCGCCGAGGTGTTCGAGCAGGCGCGCGGCGGCGTGCTCTTCATCGACGAGGCGTACACGCTGGCGCGCGGCGGGGGCGGCACCGACTTCGGGCAGGAGGCCATCGACACGCTCGTCAAGCTCATGGAGGACCACCGCCACGAGGTCGCCGTCATCGTCGCGGGGTACACCCGCGAGATGGAGTCGTTCCTGGCGCTGAACCCGGGTCTGGCGTCGCGGTTCTCCCGCACCATCGAGTTCCCCAACTACACGCCCGAGGAGCTCACGCGCATCGTCGCGAAGATGGCCGGCGCCGACGACTACCTGTTGCCGCCGGAACTGGAGCCGGCGCTGCTCGACCACTTCTCGCAGGTGGTGCGCGACGAGAACTTCGGCAACGCCCGCGAGGCCCGCAAGCTGTTCGAGGCGATCCGCGCGGCACAGGCGCGCCGCCTGCGCCGGCTCGACCGCCGGCCCACCATCGACGAGCTGCGCACCCTGACGCTGGACGACCTGGCCAGCGTCCGGTAGCGGCCGGCGTCCGATTGGGACTACAGCCCGCCGGTCCCCGGCTGGTCGGGCTGCGGCGCGGACCCGGCTGCGCGGCGGCGCCGGCGGCGCGTCAGCAGGAACACCACGAGCGCCACGGCGCCGAGGCAGACGAGGCTGATGACCCCGATGAGGATCGCCTCGATCATCTTGTACTCGGCGTCCATCTCGAGCGGCGGCAACTCGGCCGCGGCCGTGCCGCGGGTCGGCGTCGGCGCGGCGGACGCGGCGTAGTCGTGGGGCTGGCCGGTCACGGCGCGCACCAGGTTGAGCCGGCCCAGGCCGAACGTGTCGTCCGGCCCCGGCGGGCCGATGTCGTCGCCGGTCCACGTCAGCTGCTTGATCTGGTCGGCCACGGTCGCGTCCGGTCGGCTGGCCCGCACAAGGGCGAGCGCGCCGGACACGATCGCGGTCGACGCGCTGGTGCCCGTGACCTTCTCGTACCCGCCGCGCGGGGCCGGCACCATGATGTCCTTGCCGGGGGCGGCGATGTCGATGCCGAAGTTGCCCTCGTCGCCGACGGGCGTACCGCGTACGGAGGTGACCGGCTCCCCGGCCTTGTCGTGGCCGGTGACCGCGATGGCGAGGCCCACGTTGGCCGGGGCCTGCACCAGCACCGACGGCGTGTTGCCGACGCCGGCCACGACGAGGACGCCGCGCTGCGCGGCGTACGTCATCGCCGGGTGGTCGTCGGTCTCCCAGCCGCCGGCCAGCGAGATGTTGATGACGTCGGCGCCGTTGTCGACCGCCCAGCGGATGGCCGGACCCACGGCGTCCTTCAGGCTCGACTTCTGCTCGGCGCTCCAGACGTTGATGGGCAGGATCTTGGCCTTGGGGGCGATGCCGAGGATGCCCTGGCTGCCGCCGGGACCGTGGCCGTGCCCGGCGATGAGCGCGGCGACGCCGGTGCCGTGCCCGAGCCGGTCACGGCGGCCCTTGTCGGGGCTGCCCGGCTCCGCCAGGTCGAGGCCGGGCAGGACGTTGCCAACGAGGTCGGGGTGGTCGGCATCGACGCCAGTGTCGATCACCGCGACGGTGACGCCCTCACCACGGGTGACCTTGTGCACGTCGCTGACCTTGAGCGTTTTCAGGTACCACTGGCCGTCGCGAGCCTGGTCCGCGCGGACCGCCGCGACCTGGGCGGACGCGGCGACGTGAGCGGACACGGCGACGTGAGCGGACGCCGCAGCCCGAGCTGGCGCGGCCTGAGCTGACGCGGCGGCCTGGGCGGACG
>JAEZGP010000199.1 GCA_023437285.1 Actinomycetes bacterium
CCCCCCCCCGCCCCCCCCCCCCCCTCCCCCCCCCCCCCCCCCCCCCCCACTCCAGCTTCGACAGTGGTCGGCATGAGAATCGCACTCGGCACGATCCCCCTGGGCAGCGCGGTCGACCAGCGGGACAGCTTCGCCATCCTCGACCGCTTCGTCGACGCGGGAGGCACGCGGCTCGACACGGCCAACAACTACCCGTTCTGGGTCGAGGGCCGCACCGGCGACGAGAGCGAGGCCACCATCGGGGCCTGGCTCGACGCGCGCGGCAGCGCCGTACGCGACCGGGTGTTCGTCGGCACGAAGGTCGGGGCCCGGCCGGTGGTGCCGGGCGACCGTACTCTCGACCACACCGAGGGGCTGTCCGCGGCGGCCATCAACGCCGCCATCGACGCCAGCCTGCGGCGCCTGCGCACCGACCGCGTCGACCTCTACTGGGCCCACATCGAGGACCGGTCCGTGGCCCTGGACGAGACGCTGGGCGCCTTCGACGGCCTCGTGCGCGCCGGCAAGGTCCGCGAGCTGGGCGCCAGCAACCTGCCGACGTGGCGGCTGGAGCGCGCGCGGGCCCTGGCCCGCTCGCGCGGCTGGTCCGCGTACGAGCACGTGCAGTTGCGCCACACGTACCTGCGCCCCAGGCCGGGGGTGGCGCTGCCCGAGGGCGGCCACACCCTCGCATCGGAGGAACTTCTCGGGTACGTGCGCCACGAACCCGACCTGACGCTCTGGGCGTACAACACGCTCATGTTCGGTGCGTACACGCGGGCTGACCGGCCCATCCAGGAGATCTTCGACCACCCGGGCACCACGGCACGCCTCGCCGTGCTGCGGGAGGTGGCCGCCGAACTGGGGGTCACGGTCAACCAGGTCGTGCTCGCGTGGCTGCTGGCCGACAACGTGGTGCCGATCGTCGGGGTGTCCACGATGGACCAGCTGGAGGAGGCGATCGGAGCGGCCGACATCAAGCTCGACGCCGACGTGCTGGCGCGGCTGGACGCGCCGGCGTGACAGCGGGCCGTCCAGTTGACGGCACGGCGCGGCGGGGTCAGCTGATGGTGGTGCGGCGTCAGCGCCCGCTACGGGGGCGGCCAGTGGGCCGGCAGCTCAAGCGTTGCCGGCCCCCTGGCCGGTGCGCGCGCGGCGTACATCGGGGGAGGATCACGCCGCCGCGCGGGAGTGGGCGAGCATGCTGGCGAGCAGACCCCGGCGCAGTTCCTCGTCGCTCATGACGAGGTAGACCAGCCCGCAATCCTGCGGGTCGGTCACGCCCACCTGGCACAACCTGCATCCCTCGCCCGGCCGGATCGGACAGATCACCTCCGGCCTAGCCTGCCGTGTCCCCACCATGTCCTCATAGTGTTCGTGATGCGGGGGCGTCGGCTACGGCTGACCAGCACGCGTCCGGGTGGCTAAGGTCCCTAAACCAAACAAAAGAGACACATCGTCGGTCTGTTGTGGACTCGTGCGGGATAGTGGCGCCCTGGGCGGCGGAAATCCCGCACGAGTCCACATCGGATGGTCTAGTGGGTGAGGGCGCGGAGTCGGGCGCTCAGGTCCTCCGCGCGCTTGATGTACGGGGAGTAGTCCGTCTCGCGCCGTTCGTCGGCTTCCGCCACGTCGGTGAACAGCTTCGCGTACTCCGCGGAGATCGTGTGGTACCGGGAGGCGAAGTTCGGCGTGCCGCCCGAGCGCCGCTTGGCGCGCTTGGCGCCGCGCGCCGGCACCGCCGGCTCCGGTGCGGTGACCCGCTTGCCGGCCAGCGCGCGCTGGTAGTCCTGGTCCAGGTCGATGATCTGCTGGGCGACGACGGCGGCCGCCGCGCTGAACTGGGTCCGGCTGTCGGTGGCGTCCTCGCGGCGGGTGTGCGTGGCCAGGGCCGCGCGTCCCGCCCGCCGCGCCGCCACGAACAGCAGCAGCGAGCCCAGCACCACACCGCCGAGCGCGGCACCGGCGATCAGGAAACGGGGCAGCGACGGGCTGATCGTACGGGCGCCGTCCGGAACGTAGCCCAGATTTACCAGCTGGTCGTAGTTGACGACGATGACCTTCACGGCGTCGATCCAGCGGCCGGCGAACGCGTCGACGCCGTCGGAGACGGTCGTCTCCACCACGGCCCGGCGGCCGAGGGTACCGCCGTCGATGGTCGAGCAGCCGTACGTGTCGACGTCGTCGTCGCCGTCGGCCTTGAGCAGGACGACGAGCGTACCGGCGGCGGCCCGTTTCACGTCGTCGCACGTGTCGCCGAGGTCGTCGGCGGGCGACATGATGATCACCACGAGGTGCCGGTACCCGATCACCCGCTCGGCGGCGGCCTCGTCCAGGTCGACGCCCGGCGCCGCGTACACCGACGAGGTCCGTACGTCGCGGGCGACCGCCGTGTCGACGATGCCGCCCGACCACAGCGCCCAGCCGGCCAGGCCGAGGCAGGCCAGGGTGGCCAGGCCGAACGGGGTGAGAACGAACCGCGTGATCAACGTCCTCATGCCAGCCGCTTCCGCAGGTATTCGTCGGGTCGCAGCCCGGGGTAGGGCAGCCGTCGGCCGATGTCGTCGAGTTCGCGGTGGGCGTCGTTGAGCAACGACCGCGCGACATGATCGGGGACGCCCTTCGACAGCGACTCGCGGGCGGACGCCAGCGCGCCGATGGCCCGGACGACCGCCGGGTCGCCGCGCCCCTCGGGCAGGCCGGACACCTCGACGGCGAGCGCGGTGAGCGCCGCCAGCCGGGCCCGCAGGTTGGCGGTGCGCAGGGTGCCGAAC
>JAEZGP010000215.1 GCA_023437285.1 Actinomycetes bacterium
CCGGCGGCAACATCGATCCGCTGCTCATGGTCCGCGTGATCGAGCACGGCCTCGCCGCCGCCGGCCGGTACCTGCGCGTGCGGGTACGCTGCGGCGACCGTCCCGGACAGCTCGCCGCGCTGCTCGCCCAGATCGCCGACCAGGGCGCGAACGTCGTCGATGTCGAGCACCGCCGCTACGACCAGCGCCTGCGGCTGGGCGAGGTCGAGGTCGTACTGGCCGTGGAGACGCGCGGCTCCGAGCACTCCGATCACCTGATCGGCGCGCTGCGGGCGGCCGGCTACACGGTCACCCCGGAGCGGCCGCTGGACTAGATACGCGACTGGTCGGGGCGGGCAGGCGGCCCGCGCCCGACCAGTCAGGCGTCATCCTGAGGTCAGCCTGCGAAGGGCTCGATGGTGACGACCGTGACGCTGATGGTGGCGCCCGTCGGGGCCGTGTACGACACCCGGTCGCCGCGCTTGGCGCCGTTGATGGCCTGGCCCAGCGCCGAGGCGGGGCTGTAGACGGTCAGCTCGGTGGTCGCCGCGATCTCGCGCGACCCGAGCAGGAACGTCTCCGTGTCATCCGGGTCGTCGTCGAAGTGGATCGTCACGACGGTGCCGGGGGCGACCGCGTCGGTGGTTGGCGCCTCGCCGACGTGGGCGGTACGCAGGAACTCCTGCAGGTAACGGATGCGGCTCTCGGCCTTGCCCTGCTCCTCGCGGGCGGCGTGGTAGCCGCCGTTCTCCTTGAGATCGCCCTCCTCGCGCCTCGCGTTGATCTCGGCTGCGACGGCCGGGCGCTGCGCGATCAACTCGGCGAGCTCGGCCTGGAGTCGGTCGTACGCGTCCTGGGACAGCCAGGTCGCGTGCGTTTCGCGATCGGTCGTGGACACGGGGAACTCCTTGGGCGCATAGGGGGTCGAACGTGGGGTTCTGACCAGCCGATATTTCGCCTCCCGGCTGAGCCAGATCCTCCAGCGTACCAGTCACGCGCCCCAGCGGAGCAAGTCAACGAGCGGGGCCACACCCCGGCACGTCCGAATAGAAGGGCTGGTCAGTGGCGGTCAATACGACGCTGCCGTGGAGGGTGCGCGCCTGCGGGCCGGCGGCGGGCACATCCACCACCGCCCGGCCCACCTCGACCCCGGCCCGGTTGCGGGTCCGGACGGTGCACTGCGCGCCTTCGCCCGCGGGCACGCGTACCTCGAAAGAGATCTTCACCGATGTGGCGGTGACGTCCGTCACCGAGACGGCACCAACCTGATAGGGCGGAACGCCGTACTGTCGGTAGAGTTTGACCGTCACTGCCAGCCCCGCAGCGATGAACAGCACGCCCGCGACGACCGGCACCCACCGCCGCCGCCGTTTCGGGTCACGGCGGCGTCCGTACCGGCCCGGGGGGAACTCGACCGGGGTGGCCCGCACATCTGTCACGCGAACCATCGTCGCAGGTCCCGTCGTCGGGGCCGCGACGGGACCCCACCGACATGGGAGAACAGGAGCACCCGTGGCCGAGCAGCTGCGCCTCATGGCCGTGCACGCCCACCCTGACGACGAGTCCAGCAAGGGCGCGGCCAGCGCGGCCCGATATGTGCGCGAAGGCGTCGATGTCCTCGTGGTGACCTGTACGGGCGGCGAGCGTGGCAGCGTGCTCAACCCGAAGATGGACCGGCCCGAGGTGCTGGCCAACATCGCGGAGATCCGCCGGGCCGAGATGGACGCCGCCCGCGAGATCCTCGGCGTCCGCCAGGAGTGGCTCGGCTTCGTCGACTCGGGCCTGCCCGAGGGCGACCCGCTGCCGCCGCTGCCGGAGGGCTGCTTCGCGCTGGTGGACCTGGAGGTCGCGACCGAGCGGCTGGTCCGGGTGATCCGCCGGCACCGCCCGCACGTCATGACGACGTACGACGAGGAGGGCGGCTACCCGCACCCCGACCACATCCGCACCCACGAGGTCAGCGTGGCCGCGTTCGAGGCGGCCGGCGACCCCGACCGGTTCCCCGAGGCCGGCCCGCCGTGGCAGCCGCTGAAGCTCTACTACCACATGAACTTCTCGAAGCGGAAGTTCGTGGCGCTCCACGAGGCGATGGTCGCGGCCGACCTGCCCGCCGCCGCCGAGTACGCCAAGCGGATCGAGGAGTGGGGCGACGAGTGGGACAAGTCCAGCCGGATCACCACGCTGGTGCCCTGCGGCGACTACCTGCACCTGCGCGATGACGCCCTGCGGGCCCACGCCACCCAGGTCGACCCGGACGGCCCGTGGTTCCACGTGCCCCTGGAGCTGCAGCAGCGCGCCTGGCCGACGGAGGAGTTCGAGCTGGCCCGCTCGCTGGTCGACACCACGATCCCCGAGGACGATCTTTTTGCGGGCGTACGCGAGACGCTCTGCTGTGCGGAGGAGCCCGCCCGAAGCTGAGCCGGGCGGGGGCGTACCGTTAGGGGTACGAAGAAAGGATGTTCGATGATCGAACTGCTCGCCGATAACAACTTCGGCGACACCCGAGAGGGCGGGCTGGCCGGCCCGACCGGCCTGCTGATCATCGTGCTCCTCATCATCGGCACCGTGCTGCTCATCCGCAACATGAACTCCCGGCTGCGCAAGCTGCCCGACAGCTTCGAGTCCTCCGACGTGCCGGTGTCCCCGGCCATCCCGCCGGTGACCCCGCCCGACCAGGACAAGCCCCAGCCGTAGGAAATCGCGCGGCTCTCACGATTGGGTGCACAGCCGCGCCGTCGCCCATCGGCGGGCGACCCGGGCGGCGCCGCGGGCCCCCAGGATCCGCAGGGCGTTCGGCGCGCCGAAGTAGCGGGCCGGTGACTCGATCCCGGCGAATACCCCCAGAAACCGGCTCACCTCCGCCGGCCGGTCGGCGATCGCCGCGAGCAGCTGCCGCTGTCCCGGGCTGGGCGGCGCGAACCGGGCCAGGTTGACCGTCAGGTCGTACATCTCCCGCAGCCGTCGGTCGCGGTCGCGCTGGCGCCGGGCGAGCGCGGCGTCCAGACGCCCCCGGGTGAGGCCGCCAACGATGGCGTGCGCCAGCAGTTCCGCGTCGACGAGCGCGTTCGTGATGCCCTGCGCCGTGACCGAGTCCATGACCGCGCCGGCGTCGCCGACGAGGGCCCAGCCCGGCCCGTGCGCCGCCCGCAACCCGTTCGGCTGGTCGGGGGTCGTGCGCAGCCGTTCCACGCGCGTCGCGGCGCGTACCCGTTCGCCCAGGTCGCCGCAGCGGTCCAGGGTGGCCAGGTAGTGCCCCGCCAGGTCGGCGCGCGCGTCGGCGAACGCGGCCAGCGGCGCGGCGACGTACACCATGGTGAGGTCGTCGTTGGTGGGGAAAACGGCCACGGCGCGGCCGGGCCGCTGGTACATCTCGCCGACCGCGACGGGAACCCCCGACCAGTACGCGTACGACGCGAAGGCCAGCGCCGGCCGTTGCCGGTAACGGGCGGCGCCCACCGCCTCGGCGACCGTGGAGTGCTTGCCGTCGGCCCCGACGACGAGGCGCGCACTATAGGTAAGCAGAGCCGTACCACGCCGGGCCCGGCCGCGCACCCCCGTCACCCGCCCGCCGGCGAAGGTCAGCTCCTCGACCCGGAACCCGTCGATCACCTCCGCGCCTGCGTCGCGCGCCGCGTCGACCAGCAGCGCGTCGAGCACGGTCCGGCGCGGACTGTAGAGCGCGTCTACCCCGTCGTACGCGGGAAACGAGCCGCGCAGCACGGTGCCGCCGTCGTCGAAGCGGACCTCGCGGGTGGCTGGCGTGCCGGCCCGGACCAGGCCGTCGAGCAGGCCCCACCGGGCCAACCGGGCGATGCCGGGCACCTGCACCTGGTGGGAGGAGATCGTGTCGCTGCCAACCGGCGCGCGTTCGACGACGAGCACCTTCAGTCCGCTCCGGGCCAGCAGCAGCGCCGTAGCCGCCCCGGCGACCCGGGCCCCCACCACGATGACGTCGTACCCCATGAACGCCTCCATACGCATCCGTATGGTTAACCGTACGGTAGCGTACGGTCGTGGCGCAACGGCAGCGACTGAGCAAAGAGGACTGGGTCGAGGCGGCCCTGGCCGCCATCGCCGAGGGCGGCGTGCCGGCCGTGGCCGTGGAGCCCCTCGCGGCCCGCCTGGGCGCCACGAAGGGCAGCTTCTACTGGCATTTCGCCAACCGAGACGCGCTGCTCGACGCCGCCCTCGCCCGCTGGGAGGCGCGGTCCACCACCGAGGTCATCGAGGAGATCACCAGCGTCGCCGACGACCCCGAGGCGCAGCTTCGGGCCCTCATCGTTCGCGTCATCCGCGCGGCCGAGAACGACCGCGTCGGTCCCGCGCTGCTCGCCACGGCCACCCACCCGGCGGTCGCCGACGTCCTGACCCGCGCCACGCGTGCCCGCATCGACGTGATCACCACGCTGCTGCGCCGGCTGGGGTTCCCCGCCGATCAGGCCCGGCACCGGGCGGTACTCGCCTACAGCGCGTACCTGGGCCACAACCAGCTGGCCCACTCCACGCCCGCCGAATTACCGGCCACGAAGGACGCCCGCCGCGCGTACCTCGACCACGTGGTGCGCGTCCTCACCGCCCGCTGAGGCCCGGCAGCGTCAGCCGGGCGTAGGGCGGCTCACCCGCCAGGAGATCGACCCGGACTTCGAGCACACCGGCATGGCCAAACCGCCGTTGAGGCAACCCGATCCACCGTTCCATGATCGCGTTTATGCGAGGCGTCCGGATGCATCCTCTTGGCCGGGTGGCCAGCTACGGGGGCGCGGTCGCGAACCTCTTGGCTCACGAACTTAGATCCATTACTATGCCAGCGTACGAAGCCTGCCGCACACGTGATGGGGGACGTGATCCGCGCATGTCCGATCTTGACCTGAATGCGCAACCGAAGCGTCGGGATGGTGTTCGCGTACGGCGCGTGGGAACGCGTGTCGTGCTGATCCTCGACTCGCAGGGCCTGGAGCTGAACGATACCGCCGAAGCCGTTTGGCGCCTGTGCTCGGGGGACGCTTCGATTCAGGAGATCGTCGACTCGATCGCGGATGAGTATGACGCCGATCCTGAGCAGGTTGCCCAGGACGTCGTGGAGCTCATCCAGGAGTTGGAAGCACTCAACGCGCTGGCTATCGAGCCGAAATCGTAAGCAGGTGGGCCCGACCGAAACCGGACCGGCTCAGGGGGCACGTGGTTCGGGATTCCTTGCTGTCATCCTCGGGCCGGACGGCGCGGGAAAGACGTCACTGACTCACGAGATACAGGCTCTGGCTGACGATTGGCATTTCGCTTCCCTCCAGCCTGAGTCCTTGTATCCCCTCGACGGGATCCCTGATTACAACCGCTGGGCGCTGTCCACCCACCCCCGAGAGTACGTCGCGCACATGCGGCCGCTGACGCGGGTTTCGTTCTTCACGCACATACTCTCTATGGCCTGGGAATACCACATGCGTCCGCACCTGGACGCCGGCGGCGTTGTGGTGAGCGACTCCTACTGGTATCGAACCGTCGCGAAGGAGTCGGCTCAGAACCCTGATGCCGTCTTCCTGCTGCAGACACTCGCGGCCACACTGCCCGAGCCGGACCTGGTGATCTGGCTGGATCTGCCGCTGTCGGAGTCCTGGCGTCGCAACGGCGCGCCGACGACCTTCGAGTTCGACGGCGCGGTGCCGAGCTATGACGCCTACGAGCGTTTCCAGCAGCGTGTTCTCGATGAAGTCCGACGCCTCCTGCCGGCGCACGTCCCACAGATAGCGATTGACGCGACCCGCTCGGCGCGGGAGGTGGCGGTAGCGGCGTGGGAGGCCATCGACAAGGCGGCGGACGGAGTGCGACCGCCGCTGCCGGCCGGCGAGATAGTCTGATGCCGCCTCGCCTGGCGACGCTGTACCCCGCGCCGCGCACGGGTAGGGCGCTTCCGCCGATCTTCACGCTGAGAACCCTCGGCCTGCCTGTCGGAGCCGGACTTGGCGCGTTGCTCTGCTGGGCGTTGGGGTGGAGCGGACCTGCTTGGGCGCTCGGGGGAGTCAGTGCGGTGGCGTTCATGCAACTGCTCGCCCCCGCCATCCGGCAACGCAGCCTGACCGGCGACGGTTGGCTGTCCGAGGTCGGGTTCGCCGCGCCGTTCCTGCTGTTCTTCGTGCCGTACGTCGTGTGGTGTGTGATGTTCCCGCCGTCGTTCAGGCCCGCCCCGGTGTGGATCCTGGTGGCCATCGCCGTCGCGGTGGCTCTCCGCCTGACCGAACTCTCCCAGCTCCGGCTCGGCTTCGACCGGGAACTGTTGGAACTGATGCCGCCACTGCGGCGTTCCACCCTCCTCCTGCGGTCCTATCAGTCGATAGCCGCTGCCGTGGGGCAGGAACTCTTCTACCGCGGCGCGCTCTACGTTCTCCTCGTGCCGATCTTGGGCTGGGGTGTCGTGCCGGTGTCCGCGGCGTTGTTCGTCGGCGAACACTGGTCCAACCGGTGGGCGGCCGCGATGTTCACCAGCGCCTATCTGGTCCGCATCGGCGTGCTGGCTCTGGGCCTGGGAGTCGTCGCCTACGCCGCGGGCTCCGTGGTGCCCGCGATCGTCGGGCACGTGACCTACAACCTGGTGCCGGTACTACAGGGACTTCAACATCGTCGCGTCAATCCGTACACTTCCATCAATTGATGGACAAACCTCGCGGGCAGTGGTCTCACCTCGGCTTGACGAACGACTTGACGTACTCCAATATTTGATCCGAACTAGGCTGTTCTTGCTAATCATCAGGATTGCGGGGGCGACGGGGCCGTGGCTAGTTCTGCGAACAACGGTGATTTCGGTCGACGGCGTGTCATGGCACGCGTGCTCTCCGACGTGGCATTCCGGAGCGCGCTACGCCGGGACGCGGCCAGTGCCCTCGCCGACGCCGGCGTGGATGTCGCTGGCGACGGCGTCGCGTTGCTCGAGGAGATCGAAGAGTACTTCGGGTCGGAACGAGCCCGGGCCCCGCTGACCGTGCCGTCGACGACCAGCCTGGACCTCGCGCTGCGGAAGGTACGGGCGTCGTCGGGTGGCCCGCGAGTCGCGCTGGTGGTCATGCCGTGGGCCGAGATCCGCTGGGCATCGATCGGCGTGTCCATCCTGCAATCGGCGCTGGAAGCCGAGGGAATCGCCAGCGATGTGATCTACCCCAATCTGGATCTCGCCGAAGCGACCGGGACCCGGGTGTACAACCGTCTCGGCGCGGCGTCGCCGAAGACCAGCCTCGCGGGCGACTGGGTCTTCGGCGGAGCACCGGATGACCTCGATGCGGCGCAGCGGTACCTGGACGAGGTACTCCTCGCCGAGCACGCCGACTTCTTCGACGTCGCGACCATCTTCGAGATGGGTGAGGTGCGCTCGATCAGCTCGAGGTTCCTCGATGGCCTCGCCGCACACGAGGTGTGGGACCACTATGACATCGTCGGCATGACGTCGACGTTTCAGCAGAACGTTCCCGTGGTCGGGCTCGCCGAGCGGCTCAAGCGTCGCCGGCCGCACCTCACGACGATCATGGGTGGCGGAAACTGCGAAGGGCCGATGGGTCGGGCGTTACTCGACTCTTTCCCGGCGATCGACTACGTCTTTCAGGGCGATGCGGAGTCGTCGATAGCGCGTTTCGTCCGCGACCTGCGAGCAGCGGCCGACCGGCGGTCGTGGGTCAGCGAACACCCTTACTGGTCCGACCGGGCGGAGCTGACCACCGACGGCAGGGCGGTCATCCGCAGCGAGCCCATGGCAAGCATGGACGACATTCCGCAGCCGACGTACGACGACTTCTACGCCCGCCTCCTATGGCGACGCGAAGACAGTGGCCTGCCCGCGGACACGGCCATTCCGATCGAGACGTCCCGTGGCTGCTGGTGGGGAGAGAAGCAGCACTGCACGTTCTGCGGACTGAACGGGCTCACCATGTCGTTCCGCAGCAAGTCTGCCGACCGTGCCTTCCGCGAACTGAAGGACCTGGTGGAACGTCATGGCGTAGGCCCCAAGAGGCGTACGCACGTCCTGGTCGTGGACAACATCCTGGACTACCGGTACTTCAACGACCTGCTGCCGATGATCGCTGAGTCGGACCTGCGGGTGACCCTGCACTACGAGGTCAAGGCGAACCTCCGATACGACCAGTTGGAGCTCCTACGCTCCGCCGGGGTGTTCCACCTGCAGCCCGGTATCGAGTCGATGAGTGATCACCTCCTCGCGGCCATGAGGAAGGGAACGACCCGGCTCCGCAACATCCAGACGATGAAATGGTGTACCGAACTCGGGATCGACGTGTCGTGGAACTACCTGCACGGGTTCCCCGGGGAGGTCGACGAGGACTACAGCGAGTTGCCCAGGCTCTTCTCGCTGATCCCGCACCTTCCGCCCCCCGAACACATCGGGCCGGCGCGGGCTGACCGGTTCAGTCCTTTCCAACAGACACCGGAGGTCTTCGGCATCCGACGGCTGACCCACGAACGTGCTTACGACCACGTCTATCCCGGGGTTCAGGCTGAGCGGCGCAGCGACATCGCGTACTTCTTCCGGATGGATCATGGCGCACCCCTAGCCTCCGACCCCGTCCTCGACGAGGTTCGACGGTCCGTGGAGCGCTGGCTCGTTGACCATCGCGACGCTCGGCTCGAAGCCAGTTGGACCGATGACGGTCTGATGGTGCGGGATGAACGTCCGACGTGGAGCGGGCCGTCGGGCGTCAGCATGCTCGATCGGGAGATGAGCAGCGTCCTGATCGCCGTCGATCAGATGCACTCGCTTGCCGCCATCGAACGCGAACTCCCGATCCCTGTCGCAACCGAGCGCATCGTCCCCATCCTGCGCGAACTGCTCGAACGCGGTCTGGTCATCGAAAGTGATGGCACCTACCTCGGGCTGCCGCTGCTCAATCGGCGCAACCTCCCGAAGGCGTCGACCTCACGCACACGTCGGGCCCTGCCGCTGGTGCGGTCCGCCGTACTGTCCGGCGTGGAGTGATCAAGCTTTGACACAGACAAGTACGCCGGACCAGCCGCGCACCTCGGTCTGGTCGAGGGTCTTCGGCTCGCTCAACCTCCCACCCGGTCCACGGCGGACGGTGGCATGGTCCACGCTGGTGAACTCTGTCGGCACGGGCATGTTCGTGACCGCCAGCGCGCTCTACTTCACCCGGGTTGTGGGCCTGTCCGTCGCAGAGGTCGGCCTAGGGCTCACCGTGGCCGGATTCGTGGCACTCAGCGCGAATCTGACCGTCGGCCGGTTGGCCGACGGATGGGGTGCGCGTGGGGTGTGGGCCGCGTCGTTGGCCATCGAGGCGGCGGCAATGGCCGCCTTCCTCGTCGTCGACTCATTCTGGGCGTTCATCGTCGTGGCGTGCGTGAGTCAGTTCGCCGCCGCGGCTAGCCAGACCGCACGGCTACCGGTCTTCCGCGAGGTGGGCGGTGACTCGGCCACACATCTGCGCTCGGTGATCCGCACGATCGTGAACCTCGCTGCCAGCTTCGGTGCCCTCCTGGCCGGTGTCGCGATCTACTTCGATGTGGCGCCGGCCTACTACACGTTGGTCGCTGCCAACGCGGTGACGTTCGCGGCCAACGTGCTCATCGTCCTCAAGCTCCCAAAGGTCGCAGCGACACCGCGGCAGGCGAGGAAGAAGTCCGACGCGGCCCTGCGGAACCTCCCTTTCCTGGGGGTGACCCTGCTCAACGCGGTGTTGATCCTCCAGGCACCGGTGTTCACCTTCGCGCTCCCGCTGTGGATCGCGACCAGGACCGAAGCCCCGGAGTCGCTCTACGCGTTGTTGGTGGTGCTCAACACCGCCGTCGTCACGCTGTTCCAGATACGCGCGTCGCGGGGCGTCGATGGTGTCACGGTCGCGGGCAGAGTGATGAGAACGGCGGGGATCGGACTGGCTGCCGCCTTCCTCGGGATCGGAGCGAGCTCCCTCTTCGGTCCCGTGGGTGCGATAACCGTGCTGATCGCCAGCGTGGCGCTGATGTCCGTGGCCGAGATCCGTTACGCCGCAGCCGAGTTCGAGTTGAGCTTCGGGCTCGCCCCTAAGGCGTTGCAGGGTGAGTACAGCGGGGTCTTCACGCTCGGTCTCGGCCTTGCCACCTCTGCCGGCCCCATTCTGCTGGCCGTCGGTGTCCTGAGCACCGGGCTCGCGGGCTGGGCCGCCCTCGCCGTGGCGGCGGCTGTGGCCAGCCTTCTGGTTCCCTGGGCCGTCGGCCTGGCCGAGCGGCATTTGCGGGCTATTCAGCCGGTGGGGTGATTCTAACGTGTTACGCACGTGTATCAATCGATGTGGACGGGTTTCATACCCCCACGAGAGCCGGTAGTGGTGTAAAATTCAGCCGTAGTGTTCCATGCGTCTATGGATGTGAAAGGGGGTGCGTCCGTATGAAGAAGCGCTACGTGAAGCCGGCAGTCCGGAACATCGACCTTCTCGGTGCGATGCTGATCGACTAGTTTCGGCCCGAATCGACCTCATGTTCCAGCGCCCATCCAGCCGTCGTGGGAGGTGTCCAGATGGTGACGACGCTCAGCGAACACGAGCGAAGTGAACTGTCCGAAGTGGCATCGACCGCGGTTGGATGGGCGTTGGATCAAACAACGCTCGAGGCGCTTCGACAGGCGGCAGGACGTTCTGAGGTCCTCCACGACCTCGGGGTTCGCCTGCGACGGGATCTGGCCGATCAAGGGTACTGCCTCATCCGTGGGGTGCCGGTCGAGTCCGACGAGGAGATGGCGGCGCTCCAAGGGTTGGTGTCCACGCTGTCGACCGAAGGCAACGGCGGCGCGTTGTTCTTCACTATCTCGCCGAGCGTTGATGAGGACGAGCCCACGGACGTGTCGAGGACCGGGGCGTCCTTCCCGTTCCACTCCGACTCCACGTACATGGTGCGACCACACGAGATGCTCGGCCTGGCGTGCGTTGTCAACGACTCCGACGGCGGCGACTCCGGCCTGCTCCTCGCGAATGACATCGCGGCACTGGTCGAGTCCAAGGCAGGTCGAGACGCCCTGCTTGCGCTTGAGGATCGAGTCTTTCCGTTCTTCCTCCGCGATCCGGTCGTCGGCCACGGCGTGCAGCTGGCTCCCCTTCTCTGGCGCGTCGGGGAGGAGTGGCACGTGCGCTATCGCGGCGATGTCCTGGACGCATTGATGTCCCGGCACGAGCTGGACGAGCGACACCAGAGCGCTCTGGCCGTGTTCCGATCGGTGCTCGACAATCCGGCCGATGCCGAGATCGTGATTCGGCTCCAGCCGAACGACTACCTGATTGTCGACAACCGGCGTGCGCTCCACTCGCGGACCGCACTGGGGGAGGGCCCGCGAGCACTGCGTCGCACCAAGGGTTACTTCCTCCACTCAGAGCAGTGCACGATTGTCTGACGCTCCGCGTGTCGTGCCTGACGGCGCGCGTGTCTGACGCTGTGCGCCAGGCGCTCAGCTGTGCGCCAGGTGCTCACGGGGACTATGTCAGGCGGCCGAGGGTGGTGTCCGCGGCGTTCGCGGCGGAACTGCTGACGAGGTGCGAGGTCATCGCGAACAGGACCCGGACTGAGTCCCAGTCCGCATCCGTCTCCCCGGCTGCGGCCTCGAGCGCATTTGCCCACGTCAGCTCCATGAACTGACGGAGTTCGGCCCCTTCCACCGTCCACATCTCGCCGGTGAACCGGTCCCGCCACTGCACGCTTTCGGCGTCGGACAACTGCGGGTACACGAACTGACGATCGCAGCATCCATAGGCGTACACGATCTTCTCGGCCGTATCCCCGACGAGGTCACGCAACACCTGACGCTCATTGATGGGGACCAGAGGGCTGACCAGCCCGTCGGTGCCGTAAGCGGCGTGGACCAATCCCGCGGTCACCAACGGCTCGGGAGCATCCCACTCCCGGAGGAGCTCCTCGGTGCCGGTCAAGTGGGCAAGCAGGGTGCGGTGGTGAAGACGGATCGTGTCCGCGCCGCGGCTGCGGAGGAACTCGACGACACGGGCACGGCGATCGGCCGACATCGTCACACCGCCCGCAGGATCATCTCGTCGCCGAGGGCTATGCACGCCTTCGCCAGCGCAAGGCTGTCGATGCCGGCCTCCTGGTCGACGCCGACGCACTTGAGGAACCTTCGCACCAGGACGTCGTCGGGGGCAAACGAGCGTTGGATCTTCTTCCATCGCCACTTGTCGACACGGGTGTTGGTTTCACCGATCGTCGCCAGGTACATGTCGAACGCGGCCTCCATGCGATTGCGGGCGACCAGGGCAGCAGCGACCGTCTCCCCCTCGTCGAGAAGACCTTGTACGTCCTCGAAAAGGCTGTCGGCGCGGTTCTGGTAGAAGCGCTTGAGGTAGCCACGGAACTTCTCGGGGTCGACCAGCGAGCGGAACTCCTCGAACGGTGAGTCGGGCACCAGGGGAATGCCGATGGTGAGCCGGTGGACGAACTCGCGGAGGTTGTCGCTCCACGCGGTCGGGTAGTCGTTGTCGGTGTCCAGCGCGTCGAGGAAGCGACCGACTTCCCGAAGCAGGTCCAGCGGCACCACGGTGAGATCGAGACGCGTCGTGCCCGGGACGATAGTCATTTCCATGGGGGGCATCCCCGGACCGGTGACCTCTGGTACACCGCCGGTGAAACGGGAGCGGGCCGTCACCAGATACAGATCGATGTCCGATCGAGAGTTGGCGAAGCCGTCGAGCCAGGACCCGCTCCAGAACAGTGCCTCGTCCGGACCCGGATCGATATCAGCGATCACATCCGCCAAGCTCCGGCCGAGCCGGTCACGTAAGAGCTGGTCGAGGTGCTCGAGCGTGACGGGTGCCTGTCCCACTGGTATAACCCCCAAATCTCGTGATCGGTCCTGTTGGGTTCTGACGGCCGCCGATCAATGCAGTCTTCCAATGCCTGTTCGCGACGTCAAATGATCTCAATGTCCTCAGGATTCTCCACTGCGGACCAGCCGGGCGTGATCGGTGAAGTACCGGTGCCACGCAAGAAGTGTCACGATTCCCCACATGGTCCTGGAGTTCGCCGAAGGGTCGCGGTGGAACTCGGCGGCTATCCGCGCGAGCCCACCGGTGTCCATCCCGAGTTCCTCCGCGCCGACCTTGTCGGCGAGCAGGTCAAGAGTCATCTCACGCAGCGGCCCGGCGAGCCATGCGGACGCCGGGGCGGAGAACTTCTGCTTGGGACGATCGATGATGCCCGCGGGAACCAACCCTTGCGCCGCGATGCGCAGGGCCTCCTTCGGACGGCCGACCATCAGCGTTCGCGCCGGCCGTGCCAGGGCCCAGTCCACCACGCCGTCACGGAGGAATGGAACCCGCACTTCAAGTCCGTGGGCCATGGACAGCCGATCGACACGCGGCAGATGGTACTCAGGCAGCTTGGCTGTGACCTCGAACCATCGGACCGCCTCTGCGGCGTCGACCTTGTTGGCAAGGTCCGTGAATCCGAACCGCTCCTGAGAGACGTCCGGAGCGCATCGACGGAGCATATCGTCGTCCAGGACGCTCCGGCGATCGTTGGCTGTCCACCACCCCAGTGCGTTCCAGTATTCGTCGCGCCAGGGCCGGCCTTGAAGCGATGCCTGATGCGCTTCGTGCATGTGCGCGTAGCCCATGAGGAGCTCGTCGGAGCCATCCCCGGCCAGCACGGTCTTGTGATGCCGTGCCGCGATCTCGCTGACGGCGTAGGTGCTGAGACACACGGGGGTGTAGATCGGTTCGTCCAGCGATCCGAGCGTCGCCTGGAAGACTTCCAGCACGTTCGCTTCGGTGAGATGCGTGATGTCGTGCCGGGCGTTGATGTGCCGTGCGACCTCAATGGCGTAGCGGGTTTCGTCCTGCCACGTGTCATCGGTGTAGCCAACGCTGAACGCATCGATCCGACCGGCTTGCCGCGCGGCGAGCGCGGAAACGGTCGCCGAGTCGAGACCGCCACTGAGGAATGCCGCGGCCGGCGCGTCCGGTGGGAGCGTCGTTGACACCGCTTCCCGCAACGCCTGGTCCAGGGATTCCGGGGTTTCGTTCTCCCCGGAGAAGGTGGGCAACGCGAGTCGGTGAGAGGCACGAACGACACCGAAGGGGTTGCGCCGGTCGAACGCGACCGTTGTCCCCGGCTCGATCTTGCGTACCTGGCTGAGCGGGCTGCACGTGGTTGGCGAGAACCTGACGGTGAAGTAGTCCGCGATGGCGTCGCGATTCACGTCGAGCGGCACGCTCCGATCTGCGACCAGTGACCGCAGCTCCGAGGAGAAGACAAGTCGATCATGCGAGGCGTACACATAGAGGGGCTTGATGCCCATGCGGTCGCGGCCGAAGACCAGGATCTCGCGGCGTGCATCCCAGATCGCAAAAGCGAACATCCCGTCCAGCCGCCCGGCGAAGCGTTCCGGATCTTGGAGATACGACGCCAGGATCACCTCCCCGTCCCCATCCGTCAGGAACTGGTGGCCAGCATTGGTGAGGTCCCGCCGCAGTTGTTGGTGATTATAGATTTCACCGTTGAAGACCAGGTGCACGTCATGGTCGGCGTAAGAGATCGGCTGATTCGATCCGGCCACGTCGACGATCGACAGGCGAACGGCACCGATCGCACCGTGGCCGCGCGACACGGTTCCCCGAGAATCAGGCCCCCGGTGCGCGATGGCGGACAGCAGACGCTCAACCGTT
This sequence comes from Actinomycetes bacterium, assembly GCA_023437285.1. Taxonomy (GTDB): domain Bacteria; phylum Actinomycetota; class Actinomycetes; order Mycobacteriales; family Micromonosporaceae; genus Luedemannella. Next base: position 14,625 of record JAEZGP010000215.1, read on the forward strand.
CGGATCTCCGCGACGCCTTGGCCCCAGTTGACGACCCCCGCGATTCCGCACATGTTGCCCTTCCGAATAGGTTGACCGTGTGTCTTCCTGTGCGACCGAGCTGTGGCCCTGCCCGGGTACGGACTGCCGGGCTGTCGAGTGGCATCAGTCGGAACGCGGCGGACGCGGGTCGACGATCGTCTCGACTGGGAGCAGCCTGAAACCTGGTTCCGTTGGCGGGGCGGCCGCTATCTCGCGAAGCTGACGGGTAGGCCCCCGTCAACGCCGATGACCGCGCCGGTGGTCGCCCGGCTGAGGGGCGACAGCAGAAACAAGATGGCGTTGGTGACGTCCGTCGGGGACACCCGCACGCCCAGAAGGGTGCGATTGGCATAGAAGTCGGGAAGGTCAGCGACGCTGACACCGTGCGACTGGGCCTTTTCCTCCGACAGGCCCTTCTCCCAGAACTTCGAGCCGTCGAAGACCGCGCCCGGATTGACGCTGTTCGCCCGCACGCCGAGTGGGGCGCCTTCGAGGGCGAAAACACGAGCCAGCTGGAGCACCGCACCCTTCGCGACCGGGTACCCGCCGAAGCCCGAACTGGGAGCCACTGCGTGCTTCGACGCCACGTACACCAGCGAACATTGATCGCTGGTCTGGTGTGCGGTCCGGTACCTCAGGACGGCTTGGGACAGCGGTACGTGCACGGTCAGGTTGCGGGTCAGGTCCTCATCGAACGCCTTCAGGCCGATCTCGGTCATCGAGCCGACCGAGGACGTCCCCGCCGCGAACACCACTCCGTCAAGCCGCCCGCTGGTCAGGGCCAGCTCGAGCGCCTCATCGGCAACGCTCGGCAGCGTCACGTCACCGCACACCGCCGAGAAGTCACCGTCGAGGGTCGCGACAGCATCCGTGTTGATGTCAACCGCGACGACTGACGAACCCAAAGCGAGCAGGCGTTGGACCGTACACAGGCCGATACCGGATCCGCCGCCGGTGACGATGAAAGTCTTACCTCGCAGCGCGAGCGGCCCGTCGAGGTCGGGACTTGGGTGCGACACAGCCCGAGTTCCTCTCTACTCAACTCCCGGATTAACTGAGGGACCCATTTGAAGCTTTCCATACGTCGTGCCGAGTCGTCTATCGCGGCCGGGGCGCGCCCCTCGCGTCGGATGAGAGATCGACCCACACGGCCTTCTGCTCGCTGAACTCGTCCAGGCAGCCGGGCCCGTTCTCGCGACCGAGGCCACTCATGCCGATGCCTCCGAACGGTACGTTGTACGCGAGCTTGCGATAGGTGTTGACCCACACGGTGCCAGCGACCAGACGGCTCGCCACCCGATCCGAGCGCCCGCGGTCGGTGGTCCAGACCCCAGCGGCCAGCCCGTACCTGGTGCCGTTGGCCAACCGGACGGCTTCGTCCTCGTCTTCGAAGGGGATGACACACGTCACCGGCCCGAAGACCTCCTCCTGGAAGATCTGGGAGTCAGCGGTCACATCCGTCAGAACGGTCGGGCGGTAGAACAACCCCTCGGGCAGCCCGGCGACGTGTTCCCGCACGCCACCAGCGGCGACGACGGCGCCGTCGGTGACAGCTTGGTCCACCATCGTCTCGATCTTCGCGAGTTGTGCGGCCGTGGCGACCGGTCCCATGTCGGTCGACGGGTCGAGGGGGTTGCCGAGGCGGATCGCGTTGGCCGCGGCAACCAGGCCCTGGAGGACCTTCTCGTAGACGGAGCTCTCCACGAGCACGCGCGAACCCGCCATGCACGCTTGCCCGCCCGCACCGAACGCCCCCACACCCGCGCCGCGTATCGCTTGTTCAAGGTCGGCGTCCGCGAACACAACATTGGCGCTCTTGCCGCCCAGTTCCAGCGAGACCGGCCGGAGACCGCGCGCGGCAGCTTCCGCGACCCGCTCGCCGGTTGCCGAGGAGCCAGTGAACGCGATGCGGGCGACCGACGGGTGCTCCACCAGCGCACGGCCGACCATGCCGTCCCCCGACACCACGTTGAGCACCCCGGGCGGTAGGCCGGCCTCCGTCGCCAACTCCGCCAGCCGCAACGTCGAAAGCGGGGTGATCTCCGACGGTTTGACGACGACGGTGTTGCCCACCGCGATCGCGGGACCCAACTTCCACAGCAGGAGGTTGATGGGCGAGTTCCACGGCGTCAGGCACGCCACCACGCCGACGGGGACCCGTTCGGTATGAACCCGCGCCGACGCGGTGGGCGGATCCACGACGTAGCCGCTGGGCATCTGTAGCAGGTGCGCGTAGTACCGCAGGTGCTCTCCGTACCCTTTGGCACCGCGCACGTTGAGCACCTTGCCGTTCTCCCGGACCTGGAGAATGGCGAGCTCCTGCGCGTGCTCATCCAGCAACGCCGCGAAGGCGGTGAGAAAAGCGATCCGTCGCGACGTGGGCGTCTCGCGCCACTCGAGGAATGCGTCCTCGGCCGCCGAGACAGCGCGGGAAACGTCGGTGGCCGATGCGGCGGAGATACTGTCGACCAGTTCGCCGCTCCAGGGCGACCGCACCGTGAGCACCGCGCCACTTCCTGGGATCCGACGCCCATTGATGAAGCATCCCGGACCCACGCCTTCGTCGCTCACGATCCACTCCCCCCGAAGCTGACCCGCACCGCTCCGTGCCTCGCGGCATGGTGGTCCACCAGCACACCACCTGCCGTCGGCGGCACCGATAACCCGAATCACCCACCCCACATCGGTGAAGGCTGTGCCGGATCTAAATGTCGACGTTCGCTGATCTTATACCTTCAACGGCGTCACCGGCTCCCCTCGATCCTCGATGAGGTCGCGATCGTTCGGGCCGGCGTCTATACCCGATCATCGATACTGACGCTCGCCTGTGTGTGGCCGATGACGTGAATGCGAACACCACGTCACACGGTGCTCACTGTGCATCAGCGCCACCCGCTTGGTGGCGCGCTGCTGACCGGGCCGCTTGCTCGCGGCTGGCACCGGAGGGCTGATCGGCGGCACAGGTCACGATGCCGGTCGTGCACGCGCCGGATCGACCCCTGTCGCGAGCGCGCGGTCCGCCTGCGTCTGGGGCGTGTCGAGACGGTGGACACTCGCGATCGAAGGGGAAAATCGGGCTAAGAACGTAGATCGCGTTTTAGCGCGGCCCCGGCGGGTAGCAGGCGGCGACTTCGGACGCCGTGAGGAGTACATCGCGTGGCGAGGGGACCTGGTCGGCCTCTCCCGGGGAGGGATGCCGACGAACCCCGGCGAACCAGGGCGATCAACTCGTATGTCAGACTCGTGGATCACGAGACCAGCCGTGACCCACGAGTGTCAAGGTCAGGAGTGGCAGGATGGCCAATCGTCTCGCCGGTGCGACATCGCCGTACCTGCTACAGCACAAGGACAATCCCGTCGACTGGTGGCCGTGGAGTGAGGCAGCCTTCGATGAAGCGCGTAGGCGCGACGTCCCAGTGTTGATCTCCGTTGGGTACGCCTCCTGCCACTGGTGTCACGTCATGGCACACGAATCGTTCGAGGACGACGAGGTCGCCGCCGTCGTCAACGAGCTGACCGTGCCGATCAAGGTGGACCGGGAGGAGCGGCCCGACGTTGACGCCGTCTACATGACCGCCACCCAGGCCATGACCGGGCAGGGCGGCTGGCCGATGACCGTGTTCGCCACGCCGGCCGGCGAGCCGTTCTTCTGCGGCACGTACTTCCCGCGCCAGCACTTCGTCCAGCTCGTCCGGGCGGTCTCGCAGGCGTGGCGCGACCAGCGCGAAGCGGTCCTCGCCCAGGGCGCCGCGGTGGTCGAGGCGCTGGCCGACTCACGGTTGTCGGGAGCGAACGCGCCGTCGGGCACCATCACCGCGGCCCTCCTCGACGCCGCGGCGGCCAGCCTCCTTCGCGAGTACGACCCGACAGACGGCGGGTTCGACCCGCTCGCCGCGCGCGGCGAACCCAGCCCGGGGCCGAAGTTCCCACCCCACATGGCCATGCTGTTCCTGCTGCGCCACCACCAGCGCACGGGCGACGCGCAGGCGCTGGAGGTCGTGCGGCACACGGCCGAGGCGATGGCCCGGGGCGGCATCTACGACCAGCTCGCGGGCGGTTTCGCCCGGTACTCCGTCGACAACCACTGGCTCGTGCCGCACTTCGAAAAAATGTTGTACGACAACGCGCTGCTGCTGCGGGCGTACTCGATGATCTGGCGTCTCACCGGCGATGCGCAAGCCGAACGCGTGGCCCGGGAGACGATGGCCTTCCTCCGCGACGGCCTCGGCACGGCCGAGGGCGGCTTCGCGTCCGCGTTCGGCGCGGGCACCCCCGGCGAGGAGGGGGACACCGACGGGTGGGCCCCCGCGGCG
>JAEZGP010000039.1 GCA_023437285.1 Actinomycetes bacterium
CACCAGCACCGCACCCGCCGGCACCTCGCCCCACCAGCACCGCACCCACCGGCACCGCACCCGCCGCCACCTCGCCCCGCCAGCACCGCACCCGCCGGCACCCGGCCCCGCCGGAACCTCCGCTCTGCCGGAACCTGGCCCGTAAGGCTTTCGCGTGCAGGAGACCTCCACCCGCCATTTGCGCACATCGGGCGGCCCCACGCGCTCTCCCCACCGCCATATGCGCATAAAGGGCAGCGCGACATGACCTCTGCCGCCGCATGTGCACAAACGGCGAACCCACCCGCTGCCCGCGCCACCGCATGTGCACATAGGGCGAACCCACGCACCCCCCGCACCGCCATATGTGCACAAACGGCGACCGGGCCGTTCCCGCCTCGCCGCATGTGCACAAAAGGCGGACCGACCACGACGACCTGCCGCCGCATGTGCACAAAAGGCGGACCTACCCGCCCTCCGCACCACCATATGCGCGCAAAGGGCGGACCTGCCCGCCCTCCGCACCACCGTATGTGCGCAAAGGGCGGACCTGCCCGCCCTCCGCACCACCGTATGTGCGCAAAAGGCGGACCTACCCGCCCTCCGCACCACCATATGTACGCAAAAGGCGGACCTACCCGCCCTCCGCACCACCATATGTGCGCAAAAGGCGAACCCGCCCGCCCTCCGACCCGGCGACATGTGCGCAAAGGGCGAACCCGCCCGCCCGACCTCGCAACATGTGCACATATGGAGCACCGCCCGGGACCTTCGGGAGCGCTGACGCGCTTACAAGTGCAGGAGCATGCGGGTGTTGCCCAACGTGTTGGGCTTTACGCGCTCCAGGCCGAGGAACTCTGCCACGCCCTCGTCGTACGAGCGGAGTAGTTGTTCGTAGACGTCGGGTGGGACGGGGGTGCCGTCGATCGGGCGGAATCCGAACGAACCGAAGAACCGGGTCTCGAAGGTGAGGACGAACACCCGGCGTACGCCGAGGACGCGGGCCTCCGCCAGCAGCGCTTCCATGATCGCGTGGCCGATGCGCTGGCCACGCAGGTCGGGGTCCACCGCCACCGTGCGGAACTCGGCGAGGTCCTCCCAGAGTACGTGGACGGCGCCGCAGCCGACGACCTTCGCGTCGGTCTCGGCCACCCAGAAGTCGGTGACGTCCTCGTACAACGCCACGGTCGGCTTGCTGAGCACGCGTCGGTCGTCGGCGTAGACGTCGATCAGGCGACGGATCTCGCGGACGTCGGCGGTACGGGCACGGCGGACGGTGACGGACACCCGACGAGCGTAGACGTTGTCCGGGCCACGACAGATGGTGGCCGCGACGTTCGTCCGGCGACACATTCGCCGGCATGACCCGGACACATCGCTTTCTCGTCGTGGTCGCCGGCGCCACGGCGCTCGTCGTCACCCTTGGCTGCGGCGCGCTCAACCAGGCGAAGGACCTGGTTGACAACGTGGCCACGCTGGGCGACTTCGCCGACCGCCTCGGCAAAGCGCAGAACCTGACCTACACCGCGAAGTACGACGTCGTCGGGCAGGGTGACGACACCACTCACGTGACGCTGGCCCAGCGGCCGCCGCAGACCGTCGTGCGCGGCAAGCATGGCAGCTACCTGGTCCTCGACGACGGCGCCTACTTCTGTGACGTCTCGGAGGCTGAGCAGACGTGTACCCGGTCGGCCGGTACGGACGGTTCGGGGCTCGCCCTGGCGGCCGGGGGCACCTTCGTCAGCCCGGAACTGGCGCTGGGGCTGGTCCTGGCGGCGAGCGTGGCCCCCGGCGTGACGGTGACGAAGTCGGAGAAGACGATCGCCGGGCAGAAGTCGCTCTGCGCCAACGTGTCGGGCATCGAGGCGGCGGGCGACACCCCTGCCGGCGAGGCGGTACGCGACTTCGCTGTCTGCATCACCGACGACGGGGTGCTGGCCTCGTTCGCCGGCACGTTGCAGAACGGGGAGACGGCGAAGGTGGAGATGACCAGCTACGCGGCGAAGGCGGACCCGAAGCTGTTCGACCTGCCCAAGGGCGCAAAGATCATCGACGTGGCGGGGACGCCGACGGGGTGACGCCTCACTCGCTCGGGGGCGTGACGCACGGGCCGGCCGCCCACCACGGTCCGCACATCTGCAGCGTCTCGTCCCCGAGGGGATTCACGCCGGGGCCGGCGGCCAGGGCGTGGCCGAGGTGCACGTGCAGGCACTTCACCCGGTGGGGCATGCCGCCGGCCGAGACGCCAGCGATCTCCGCCACGTGGCCGATCTCCTCGCGGCGGGCCAGGTAGCGCTCGTGTGCCTGCCGGTAGCGGGCGGCCAGCTCGGGGTCCTCGGCCAGCCGCGCCGCCATCTCCTTCATGACGCCGGCCGATTCGAGCGTGCTCACCGCGGCGGTGGCGCGCGGACAGGTCAGGTAGTACAGGGTGGGAAACGGCGTACCGTCGGGCAGCCGGGGCGTCGTCTCGACCACGTCGGGCAGCCCGCACGGGCACCGGTGGGCCACGGCCCGCGTGCCGCGCGGGGTGCGTCCCAACTGCGCGCCGACCACCGCGAGGTCGGCCTCGGTGGCCGGCTCGTGCGTCGGCGGGCCCACCAGGGCCGCCATGTCACTCATGGGGGTTGTCACCTCAACCGGTAGGGGCGCCGTCCGCCGCCTGGATCGTGGACCAGAGCTGGTCGAACCAGGGGCCCGAATCCTTCGCCTTGGCCTGGTCGTTGGACACCGCCGACTGCGGCGCTTCGACGATCACGTACGCGACCTCGCCCGGCTTGACGTAGTGCAGGCGGCGGCGGGCCTGCGTCTTGACGTACTCGTCGTCGTCCCACTTGGCGAGCTGCTCGGAGAGGTCGGCGATCCGTTGGCGCTGGGCCTCCTGCGCCTGCTGCATGCGTTCGATCTGGGCCTGTTGGGCCAGGTAGACCCGCACCGGGTACGCGTACGCGAGGGCGAGCGCGATGAGCACCGCGAACAGCACTGTGG
>JAEZGP010000322.1 GCA_023437285.1 Actinomycetes bacterium
GAGCATAGCCGCGCGCTACGCCGCGGCGGCGACCGCCAGATCCGGCTCCGACCGTCCGGGCGGCACGGCGGGACGCGGCGGCGGGTCGGGGCGCTGGCGCGGCGCGACGGCCAGGCGAGCCCCCAACACGACCACGAACAGCAGCGTGAGCAGCACGGTCTTGCCCCACGCGCCGATGCTGGCGGCCTGGCGGACCAGGTCGGTGCCCTCGTGGTACATCCGCAGGACCCCGACGAACAGCACCACGTCGATGCACCAGCCGGCCACCCACCAGCCCCACCGCACGCGGATCAGCGCCAGCAACGGCAACACCCACAGGAAGTACTGCGGGGAGTACACCTTGTTGAACGCCAGGAACACGCACAGCATCGCCGTGCCGACCTGCAACCAGGGATAGTCGCCCGACCGGCGCCGGGCGATCCACCAGCCGGCGACGAGCGCGACGACCCAGCCGGCCCCGATGACCGCCATGCTGAACCGGTCGACCGTCTGCGTCGACCAGTGCGGGAAACCCCAGTGGTAGATCGAGTTGCCGTCCAGGCTCACCTCGCGGCCCGCCTGGAAGGCATAGGTGGCCCACCAGCCGTCGAAGTTGATCGCCATGAACGGGCCGTTCGCGGCGAGCCACGCCCCGCCACCCGCCCCGGCGACCAGGGCTGCGCCGCGCCGGTCGCGGGCCATGAGCCGCTCGATAAACAGCGGCAGGAGGAAAAACCCGGGATAGATCTTCGTGGCGGCGCCGAGACCCAGGCAGGCCGCCGCGAGCGCGAAGCGGCGGTTGCGCCACGCCAGCACCGCGCCGAGGGTCCAGGCCACGGGCAGCAGATCCCAGTTGTACACGGCGTAGAGCACCATCGCCGGGGCGGCCAGCACGATGAGCGCGCGCCGGCCCACGAGCGTGAACAACTGCCAGGCGATGACCAACGCCACCGGCAGGAGGGCGACGGCCGACCAGGCGAGGAACTCACCCGAGTGATCGGCCGGCAGGGCCGTGGCCCACATGAAAAGCCCCGTGAGTACGGGGTACTCGATGGCGCCGTCGACCAGGTGGCCGGGCGGGTGCTCGGCCGGCTCGAGGTGACCCCGCACGTAGGGCAGCTGGTGGATGTCGATGCCCCGCCCCACCCACAGGTACTGGATGTCCGTGACGCACAGCAACCGGTAGCTGTTGGCCAGGTTGCGGGAGTAGCCGGACTCGTCGTAAGGCTCGCCCGAGCAGGGCGTCTTCGACAGGTAGCTGGCGAGGACCATGGTGGCGGCCAGCGCCATCACCAGGATGAGCGCCACGCGCCTGCGCCGGGTCACCACGAACCTCCGCCACCCGACCATGTCGGGAAACGCTAGTGATCACGCGGGACCGGCCGCAAGACCCATGGATACGCGGGCTACGGCGCAGGGGTCATGGCGCGGTGGTGCCGATTCGACGGCGCGAAAGCTCCACGCGGCCGGCCGGGGGACGGCCGGTTGGCGATCGGCCGGGACGACCGGTTCGCGGTCGTCACCCGGCCGCGCGCACCACATCGCCGCGCGCGACGTCGGCGGCGGTCAGGTCTTTGAGGAGCAGCCCGACGGACTCACCGGCCACCGGCGGCGTCGGCCGCTTCCGCGCTCGCTCCACGCCGACGACCGCCACGCTGGCGACGGCCGTGCCCGCCCGTTCCACGGTCACCACGCTGCCGGCCTCGACCGTCCCCGCCTCGATCGTGCCGGTGACGACCAGCCCGCGCCGCCGGATGAAGAAGACGTCCTCCACGACGAGCCGGAAGTCGGCTGCCGTCGCCTCGGCGGCGGGCGTCCCGCCCTGCTCGGGGATGGCGAAGAGGTCGGTGTCACGCCGCCGGAACAAGCCCATGCGGTCACGGTAACGGTCGGCCGCCAGCCGCCCGCGCGGTGAGCGGCCCGCGCGGGCGAGTGCGACCGCTTAGCGGGCCCGCGCGGGCGAGCGCGACCGCTTAGCGGCCGGCGCGGGCGAGCGCGACCCCGAAGCGGGACTGCGGGTCGGTCCACCAGTGGCGCTGCTCGAAACCGGCCGCCGCCAGTTCACCGGCCAGGCCCGCCGGCCGGAACTTGGCCGACACCTCCGTGCGCAGTTCCTCGCCGGCGTCGAAGTTGACCGTCATGTTCAGCTCGCCGACCGTGACCGACATGGGGCGTTCGGCGCGCAGCCGCATCTCGATCCACTCCTCGTCGGGGTTCCAGAGCGCCACGTGGGCGAAGGCGTCCACCTCGAAGTCGGCGCCGAGCTCGCGGTTGACCACGCGCAGCACGTTGCGGTTGAACTCGGCCGTGACGCCGGCCGCGTCGTCGTACGCGGGCACCAGCACGGCCGGGTCCTTGACCAGGTCGGCGCCGAGCAGCAGCCACTCCCCCTCGTCGAGCACGTCGCGCAGGGCGCCGAGGAACGCGGCCCGCTCCGCCGGCAACAGGTTGCCGATGGTGCCGCCGAGGAAGGCGACGACCCGGCCGCCGCCGCGCGGGATCGTGCCCAGGTGCCGGGTCAGGTCACCGACGATGCCGTGCACGGCCAGGCCCGGGTAGTCCCCGGTGAGCCGCTCGACCGCCTCGCGCAGGGCCGCCACGGACACGTCCAGCGGCACGAACCCGCCGAGGGTGCCGTGCGCGAGCAGCGCGTCCAGGAGCAGCCGGGTCTTCTCCGACGAGCCCGAACCGAGTTCCACCAGCGTCTTCGCGTCCGTGACGCGGGCGATCTCGCCTGCCCGTTCGGCGAGGATGGCCCGCTCGGCGCGGGTCGGGTAGTACTCGGGCAGGCGGGTGATCTCCTCGAACAGTTCGCTGCCCCGGGCGTCGTAGAACCACTTGGGCGGCAGCCACTTCGGGTCGGCGGCCAGGCCGGCGGCCACGTCGTGGCGCAGCGCGGCGGCCAGGTCGGACTCGTCGAGGTGAATCTCCAGCTCGGTCATGGTCTCCCCAGGTCGGTGATGTCGACTGTGGTCGCGGTGGCGACGAGCAGGTGCCCGTCGGGAACGGTCCGCCAGGCGGGGTCGTCGTCGAGCGGCTCGGAGCTGACCAGCACCGAGCCGGGGCGTACGCGCACCGACAGGGCGTGGCCCACGGTGGTCGCGGCGACGCGTACGCCGTCGGTGAGTAGGAGGTTGAGGCGCGAACCCGCAGCCGCGGCAGCCACCTCGGCCACCGTCTCGGCCGCGGCCTTGTCCAGTGGCACGCCGGCGCGCAGGCGGTCGCGGACGAGCGCCCACAGCAGGGCCGCGTCCGTGGGTGCGTCGAGGGTGAGCAGGTCGCGGGTGGGCAGCCGGGCGGCGAGCCCGGCCACCGCGTCGGGCCAGCCGGCCACGCCCCCGTTGTGGCTGAACAGCCACGGCCCCTCACCGAACGGCGCGGCGGCGTGCTCCGTCACCGGCATTCCCACGGTGGCCGAGCGCACGGCCGCCAACACCGCCCCCGCGCGGGTCGCGGCGGCCAGCGCGGGCAGCGTCGGGTCACTCCACAGGGGACCGGCCCGGCGGTAGCGCACGGGCGTCGCGGCGCCGGGCGGATACCAGCCCACGCCGAAGCCGTCCGCGTTGATCGTGCCGCCCCCGCGCATGTCACGCGGTGCCCACGACTGCCGGACCAGGGCGTGCGGCGGGTCGAACAGCAGCGTCGACAACGGCGCGGGCGGTCCGAGGTAGGCCAGGTGCCGGCACATCAGCCCAGCTCGTCGGGGCTCAGGTCGCGGGCACAGCGGAAGCCGCTGAAGATCTGCCGGCGGATCGGGTAGTCCCAGTTGCGGAAGGGGCCCCGGCACGCGGCCGCGTCCGTGCCGAACGAACCGCCGCGCAGCACCTTGTAGTCGGGCCCGAAGAACACCTCCGAGTACTCCCGGTAGGGGAAGGCGACGAAGCCCGGGTACGGCCGGAAGTCGCTCGACGTCCACTCCCACACGTCGCCGATGAGCTGGTGCGCGCCGAGCGGCGAGGCGCCGTCCGGGTAGGCGCCGACCGGGGCTGGCGACAGGTGGCGCTGGCCCAGGTTGGCGTGCTGGGGACCGGGCGGCTCGTCGCCCCACGGGTATTTCCGCGACCGGCCGGTGGCCGGATCGTGGCGGGCCGCCTTCTCCCATTCGGCCTCCGTGGGCAGGCGGCGGCCGGCCCAGGCCGCGTACGCCTCGGCCTCGTAGAAGCACACGTGCACCACCGGCTCGTCGGGCTCGATCGGCACGGTGCGGCCGAACTGGGTGTGTGCCCAGCCGGCCCCGTCGCGGACCCAGTGCTTCGGGGCGATCAGGTCCGCCTCGTGCCGGTGCGTCCAGCCGGCCGGGCTCCACCAGCGCGGGTCGTCGTACCCGCCGTCTGCGATGAACCGCTCGTACTGGCCGTTGGTAACCGGGGCGGCGTCGATCGCGAACGCGGCGACGTCGACCAGGTGGGCGGGCCGCTCGTTGTCCAGCGCCCACGGCTCGGTGCTCGTCCCCATCTCGAACGGGCCGCCGGGGACGATGACCTCGCCGGCCACGGGCGTGCGGGCCCGGGGCGGCGCCGGCGCGTCGAGCACCGCCGGCCCGACCCGCAGCTGGTGCGTGGCGAGCATGGTCTCGTCGTGCTGCTGCTCGTGCTGCACGATCATGCCGAACGCGAAGCCGTCGGCGACCAGCGGCCGCCCCTCGTCCAGGCGTACCCGGTCGAGCACGTCGAGGGCCTTGTCGCGCACCGTCGCCACGTACGCGCGGGCCTCGGCGGGGTTGAGCAGCGGCAGGGCCGGCCGGTCGCGGCGCGGGTGCTTGAAGGCGTCGTACAGTTCGTCGATGTCGCGGCGCACGGGCTCGCGGCCGCCCACGTCGCGCACCAGCCACAGTTCCTCCTGGTTGCCGACGTGCGCGAGGTCCCAGACCAGCGGCGACATCAGCGGCGAGTGCTGGCGCACCAGGTCGGCGTCGTCGACGGCCTCCGTGAGGGCTGCGGTGCGGTCGCGCGCGCTTACCAACTGCTCGGCGACGTGGGTTCTGAGCTGTTCGGTCATGTCGTGTCCTCCTGAGGGCGCAGGCGTCGGTCGACGATGTCGTGCACGAAACGCTGGGTGGTGGCGGACAGGCCGGTGCGGTCGAGTCCGGCGAGGGCGAGGTCGAGCAGGTCGACGGCCGCCCGCCGTATGGCCGGGTCGGCCAGGCC
>JAEZGP010000352.1 GCA_023437285.1 Actinomycetes bacterium
AGCAGCGACCGGGCCGCGACGGTCACGTCGTCGCCGGCCAGGGCCTCCCACCGCGGTCGCATGTCCCGGCCAGCGTAACCGTCCCGCTATGATCCCCGGCACCGAGCGTTTGAGGGGGACAGATGAATCGGGTACGGGTTCTTGCCCTGGTCGCGGTCGCCGCGCTGGTCGCGCCGACCGCCGGATGCCAGAACGACCCGCCGTCACCGTCCCACCAGGCCGCCGAGCGGCTGCACCGCGCCGCCGACCACCTCGCCGGCGCGCAGCAGGACGGCGGCGGCCGTGCCGTCCGGGCCGCACACGACGTTGAGGCACCAGTGCATGCCGTAGGTGAAGTACACGTACAGGTGACCCGGCGGGCCGAACATCACCTCGTTGCGGGCGGTGCGGCCCCGGTAGGCGTGCGACGCGGGGTCGCTCAGGCCGGCGTACGCCTCGACCTCGGTGAGCCGCACGGTCACGGCGTCGGGGGTACCGGCGCCGCTCGTGAGCCGGCAGCCGAGCAGCGACCGGGCCGCGACGGTCACGTCGTCGCCGGCCAGGGCCTCCCACTGCGGTCGCATGTCCCGGCCAGCGTAACGGCCGGGCTAAGATCTGCGGCGCCGAGCGTTTGAGGGGGACAGATGATTCGGGTACGCGTTCTTGCCGTGGTCGCGGTCGCCGCGCTGGTCGCGCCAGCCGCCGGATGCCAGCAGGACCCGCCGTCACCGTCCCAACAGGCCGCCGAGCGGCTGCACCGCGCCGCCGATCACCTCGACCGGGCCGGGTCGGTCGAGCTGCTGGTCACCATGACAGTCGGCGGCACGCTCTGGTCGGGCCGGCAACGGGGCACCGCGTGGCTGTCGCTGGGCGCCGACTCCGCCGCCAGCCGGGCGACGGCCGACGTGGACGTCAAGGCCGTCGGCGACGACCAGTCCGTCGAGATCGAGTTTCGAGACCCGGGCCAGGGCACGACCTACCTGCGCGCGCCGTCGGTGGGCACCAGATCCCGGCCGTGGCGGGCGTTCGAGGGCGGGTTCGCCAAGGGCCCGGACCGGGGCGTGGTGGTGCCGATCAGCCACCTGCTCAGCGCGCCGGTGCTCGACCCCCGGGAATACCTACGGCCGGCCGCCGCCGGGCCCAACGCGTTCGCCTACCACCCGACGGACGAGCCCACCCGCCGCGACACCGTCCGGTTCGACGCCCAGTGTCACCTGTCGCTGTCGTGCAAGCCCGGCGAGCGGTTCCGCGCGTGGCTGGCCACCAACTCCCGGGCGACGGCCTGGTTCGACGCCACCGTCCGCCTCGACGCCGACGGCCGGCTGGCCAGCTTCGAGGTGGCGTTCGACTACGGGGCCGACCCCGGCCGCGTCGTCCAGGTCGCGATCAGGGCGGTGGTGTCCAGGACCGGCGAGCCGGTCACCGTCGCCGCCCCCGAGGACGCCAGGACCGTCCCCGCCGCCTGAGCGCTACGGACGGATCTCGTAGACCAGGTTGAACGGCGTTGTCACGACCACCCGCAGGCGGCTCAGGCCCGCCTGCGCCACCACCTGACGGGTCGCCGCCGCACCGGCCTGCGCGCCGAGGGCGTGCCCGCCCGGCTGGGACAGCGCGTTGGGTACACACAGGAACGTCGAGCCCGCGTAGTAGAGCCGGCCGACGGGGTTGAGGTTGTCCTCGACGGCGTCGGCCGCGTACGGCTCGACGAGCAGCCAGGTGCCGTCCGGCGCGAGGGACCCGCGCACGCGGCGGGCCGCGCCGACCGGGTCACCCATGTCGTGCAGGCAGTCGAACATCATGACCAGGTCGAAGCCGGCACCGGTGAAGGTCTGGGCGGTGGCGACCTCGAACGTGACCCGGTCGCTCAGGCCGGCTTCGGCGGCCCGCCGGCGGGCCAGGTCGATCGACTCGGCGTGGTAGTCCGAGCCCACGACCGTGGTCTTCGGGTACGCCTGGGCAAGCAGGACCGACGACGAGCCGAGGCCGCAGCCCAGGTCGGCCACCCGGGCACCGGCGGTCAGCTTCTCCTCGACCCCCTCCAGGGCGGGGATCCAGTGGGGCACCAGCCCGGCGGCGTAGCCCGGGCGGTAGAACGCGTCGCAGCCGACGAAGACGTCCGGGTCGTGCTCGTGCCAGGCGATCCCGGCGCCCGTACGGAACGCCTCGGACAGTCGGGGCTCGGCCCGCAGGTAGCCGAGCACGATGAGGGACGCGGCCGGCAGGTTGGGGCCGAACGGATCGGCGAGGCAGAACGCCTGCTCCTCGGTGAGCCAGTATTCGCCCGTGGCGGGCGTGTAGCTGACGTACCCGCTGGCGGCCTGCGTGTTCAGCCACTCGGTCAGGTAGCGCTCGTGGCAGCCGGTACGTTCAGCAAAGCCCGCGGGCGTCGCCGGCCCCTCGGCGAGGGCGCGGTAGAGCCCCAGGCGGTGCCCCACTACGACGGTGCCGGCGGCTCCCGCCGCGCCGAGATCGGCCATGAACCGCTCGGCGAACTGGCCGGCCTTCTCCTCGTCCACGCCTGAACCTGCCCACGATTCAGTGACATACCAACGCACATATCGTCCCATGTCGGGCGGGGTCGGCGGGCGGGACCTGGCTCAGTCCGCCTCGACGACCCCCTTGAGCCGGTCGAGCATCGCCTGCCAGAAGGCGCCCGTATGCGCGACCTCGTCCGTACTCGCGTTGTTGTCCTGCGTGAGCACGAGGCGGGTGCCGGCGTCGACGGGTTCGAGCAGGTACGTCAGCGTGTGGTAGCTCGCCGGCTCGTCGGGCTGGCCCGACAGCGGGCTGTAGTGGGTGACCTGCAACAGCCGGCCGGGCTCGGCGACCAGGACCTCGCCCTTGTCGGCGTACGCGCGGCCGTCGTACTCGCCCTCCCACGTGATGGGACTGCCGGGCGTCCAGTCGGACGTCACCCGCGCACCGAGCAGGTACTGCTCGATCTGCTCCGGCTCGGTCAGGGCCGCCCACACCCGCTCGGGCGGGGCCGCCACGTGCACCTTTGCGGTGGATACGAGACCTGTCATGCCCACCCCTTACCCAGTTCGGCGCGGATCAGCCGGCCCGGTCGCGCAGGCACACCGGGCCAGCGGGCAGACTGGGTCGATGGATGAGGGCCCGCTCCTGGCGGCGTTGGCCAGGGTGGGCCGCCGCTACGGGGGCCCACCCGCCGAGATGGTCCCCTTGCGGGCGGCAGGTCAGCGGCCCGGCAGCGGGGCCGTGCTGGTCCGGTGCGGCGCGGTAGTGGTCAAGGCGCACGCCGTCGGTACCGATGAGCAAGCCCTGCGGGCTCGGCTCGCCACGGCGGCCGGACCGGCGTTCGCCGGCCTGCTGCTGGCCCCCCTGGACCCGGAGCCCATCGCGGTCGGCGACCGCCTGGTGTCGGTGTGGCCCTACGGCCAGCCCGTCGCGGTCGATCCGGCGCGGGTGCCCTGGGCCGAGGCGGCCACGCTCCTGGCCCGGCTGCACACCACGGCCACCCCCACGACCCTGCCGCCG
>JAEZGP010000354.1 GCA_023437285.1 Actinomycetes bacterium
CGCCTGGCCCCCGGCCCGGCCCGGCTCGTCGTCCAGGCGCAGGGTGAGGCCGATGCGGTTGCGCGGGATGTCCACCTCGAGGACCTTGACCTTCACGATGTCGCCCGGCTTGACGATCTCGCGCGGATCTTTCACGAAATTGTGGGACATGGCCGAGACGTGGACCAGGCCGTCCTGGTGCACGCCGACGTCAACGAACGCGCCGAAGGCTGCCACGTTGGTGACCACACCCTCCAGCACCATGCCGGGCTCCAGGTCGCTGACCTTCTCCACGCCCTCGGCGAACGTGGCGGTCTGGAACGCCGGGCGGGGGTCGCGGCCCGGCTTCTCCAGCTCGGCGAGGATGTCGGTCACGGTGGGCAGGCCGAACGTGTCGTCGACGAACTCGGTCGGCTTGATCCTGCGTAGCGCGGCGGTGTTGCCGATGAGCATCTTGAGGTCGCCGCCCGTGGTGGACAGGATGCGCCGCACCACCGGGTACGCCTCGGGGTGCACGCTGGACGCGTCGAGCGGGTCGTCGCCGTCCGGGATGCGCAGGAAGCCGGCGCACTGCTCGAACGCCTTGGGGCCCAGGCGCGGCACGCCGGTCAGCGCGCGGCGCGACCGGAACGGGCCGTTGGCGTCGCGGTGGGCGACGATGTTCTCGGCCAGGCCGGTGGTGATGCCCGAGACCCGGGCCAGCAGCGGTACGGAGGCGGTGTTGACGTCGACGCCGACACCGTTCACGGCATCCTCGACGACGGCGTCCAGCGAGCGCGACAGCTTGGCCTCGGACACGTCGTGCTGGTACTGCCCGACGCCGATCGACTTGGGGTCGATCTTCACGAGTTCGGCGAGCGGGTCCTGCAGGCGCCGGGCGATCGACACGGCCCCGCGCAGCGACACGTCGAGCGACGGCAGCTCCTGTGCGGCGTACGCCGAGGCGGAGTAGACCGACGCACCCGCCTCGGAGACCATCACCTTGGTCAGCCCGAGCTGCGGGAACTTCGCGATGAGGTCACCGGCGAGCTTGTCGGTCTCCCGCGAGGCGGTGCCGTTGCCGATGGCGATCAGCTCGACGTTGTGCGCGGCGGCGAGCCGGCCGAGCGTGACCAGCGACTCGTCCCAGCGGCGCGCCGGCACGTGGGGGTAGATGGTGTCGGTGGCGACGACCTTGCCGGTGGCGTCGACGACGGCGACCTTGACGCCGGTGCGGAAGCCCGGGTCGAGGCCCATCGTCGCCCGGGTGCCCGCCGGCGCGGCGAGCAGCAGGTCCTTGAGGTTGGCGGCGAAGACGCGTACGGCCTCGTCCTCGGCCGCCTGCCACAGCCGGCCGCGCACGTCGACGCCGAGGTGCACGAGGATGCGGGTACGCCAGGCCCAGCGCACCGCCGACAGCAACCACGCGTCGCCGAGCCGGCCCCGGTCCGCGATGCCGAAGCGGGCGGCGATGCGGGTCTCGTAGATGGTGGGCCCGTCGGCGCCCTCGGGCGTGGGGTCGACCGAGACGTCGAGGTGCTCCTCCTTCTCGCCCCGGAAGATCGCCAGTACGCGGTGGGCGGGCAGGCTGGTGAACGGCTCGGCCGTGTCGAAGTAGTCGGCGAACTTGGCGCCGGCCTCCTCGTGACCCTCGCGGACCTTGGCGACCAGGCAGCCGCGGTTCCACAGCAGTTCGCGCAGCTCGCCGATGAGGTCGGCGTCCTCGGCGAAGCGTTCCACCAGGATGGCGCGAGCCCCGTCGAGGGCGGCGGCCGCGTCCGCCACGCCGCGCGAGGCGTCCACGTACGGGGCGGCGACGGCGAGCGGCTCGCCGGACGGGTCGGTCAACAGCACGTCGGCCAGGGGCTCCAGGCCGGCCTCGCGGGCGATCTGCGCCTTGGTCCGCCGCTTGGGTTTGTACGGCAGGTAGATGTCCTCCAGGCGGGCCTTGGAGTCGGCCTCGAGGATCTGCGCGCGCAGTGCGTCGTCGAGCTTGCCCTGGCTGGCGATCGATTCGAGGACCGCGGCCCGCCGCTCCTCCAGCTCACGCAGGTAGCGCAGCCGCTCCTCCACGGTACGCAGCTGGGTGTCGTCGAGGGTGCCGGTGACCTCCTTGCGGTACCGGGCGATGAACGGCACCGTGGCGCCGCCGTCCAGCAGCTCGACGGCCGCCCGCACCTGTCCGTCCCGTACGCCCAGCTCCGCCGCGATGCGCTGCTCAATGGAGACCGTCACGACCCTGTTCCACCGTTCCTCGACGCCGACCCGACCGGCGCGCCGCGGGCCGGCCGCAGATAGTTCCCTGCGTAGGCGCGCGACGCGACGCAAGCATTCTGCCGTGTCCGCACGCTACGCCGACGACCGCGTCGGCTTGGCTACGCTCGTCGGCGTGACAGGGCTCTTGGTGGTCGTGGGATTGACGGCAATCGTGGCGGCGGTGTCCGCGGGCGCCCGGCGGTACGGCGTACTGGCGCCTATCGCCCTTGTCGTGGTCGGCCTTGCGCTGTCGTTCGTGCCGGGCTTCCCCGAGGTCCATGTCGAGCCGGAGTTCGTGCTGGTCGGCGTGCTGCCGCCGCTGCTGTACATCGCGGCGTTGGAGACGTCGGTGCCCGCGTTCCGGGTGAACCTGCGGCCGATCCTGCTGCTGGCCGTCGGCCTGGTGATCTTCACGGCGGTCGTGGTGGGCCTGGTCATCCACCTGCTGCTGCCGAGCGTGCCGCTGGCCATCTGCCTCGCGCTGGGTGCGGTGGTGGCCCCGCCCGACGCGGTCGCGGCGACGGCGGTGGCCCGGCGCATCGGGTTACCCCGCCGGCTGGTCACCATCCTCGAGGGCGAGAGCCTGCTCAACGACGCCACCGCCCTGGTGCTGTTCAAGGTGACCGTCGCGGCCGCGATCGGCACGGCCGTCGGTCCGCTGGCGGTGGGCAAGGAGATCCTGCTGTCGGCGGGCGGGGGCGTCCTGGTCGGCGCGGTCGGCGCGATCGTCGCCGGATTCCTGCACCGGCGTACGAAGGACCCGCTGCTGGACAACACCATCTCCGTACTGTCCCCGTTCCTCGTGGCGGCGCTGGCCGAGAGGGTGCACGCCTCGGCGGTGGTGGCGGTCGTCGTCACGGGGCTCTACCTGGGCCACCGGCTGCCCACGCTCATGTCGGCGGCGTCGCGGCTGCAGATGGGCGCGTTCTGGAAGCTGGTGAAGTTCCTGCTGGAGGGCCTCGTCTTCCTCATCGTGGGCCTGCAACTGCGCGAGGTGCTCGCCGCGGTGGACACGCCGGTCGTCACGGCCGTGGGGGTGACCGTCGCGGTCCTGCTCACCGTCGTGGCGACCCGCTTCGCGTGGATGTACCCGGCGACGTACCTGGCCCGGCTCGTGCCCCGGGTCCGCCAGCGCGACCCGGCGCCGGGTTGGCAGGTGCCGACCCTGGTGTCGTGGGCCGGCATGCGGGGCGTGGTCACGCTCGCCACGGCGCTGGCGCTGCCCCCCGCGCTGGCGGGCGGCCAGCCGTACCCGCGTGATCTTTTCGTCTGGCTGGCCTTCGCGGTGATCATGGTTACCCTCGTGGGCCAGGGCGTGACGTTGCCAGCGCTGGCGCGCCGCCTGCGCATCCAGCCCGACGACCGCATGCAGGACGTACTGGCCGAGGCGACGGTCCAGCAGGCGGCCAGCCGGGCCGCGCTGGAGAAGCTCGCCAAGCACGAGGACACCGCCCCGGACTACGTGGTGCAGCGGCTGCGGGGCCTGGCCGAGCAACGGGCGAACACCGCCTGGGAGCGGCTGGGTACGCACCGCGAGACCCCGTCCGGGGCGTACGTTCGATTGAGGCGGATCATGTTGGAAGCGGAGCGTGACGTGTTCCGCAAGGCCCGCGACGACGGGCGGATCCCGGAGGAGGTCCTCGTCCGCGCGCAGCGCGAACTGGACCTGGAGGAATCGATGCTGGAGCGGAGCCAGGACAATGACGTGTGAACATCTCGCGGCGGCCGGCGACGCGCAGCCACAGACCACCGAGGGCTGTCAGGACTGCCTTACCGAGGGGCGCGCGGACTGGGTACACCTGCGGTTGTGTCTGACCTGCGGCCACGTGGGCTGCTGCGACTCGTCGCCGCGCCGGCACGCCACGGCGCACGCCAACACCACGGCGCACCCGGTGGTGCGCTCGTTCGAGCCCGGCGAGCGCTGGCGGTGGTGCTACGTCGACGACGAACTCGGCTGAGTCACCTCCGTCACGATCGTCGGCGTGGTCGGCGGGCCGGACTCGATGGGGTTCGGCGCGGCGGGGCTGCCATCGAGCTGGGGCGGGCTGGTCGCGGCGAGCGACGTGCGTCCGCGACCGCCCAACCGGCGCTGCACGAGCCACGCGTCGGCGGCCTCCATGGCCTGGACGCGGTTGTCGCAGATGAACCGGGGGGCCGTGCGCGAGGCCGGCATCGTTCCCCAGGCATAGCAGTTGTCGTCGGTGAACGTGACGATCGGCTGCGCCACCTGGTCGGCGTCTCGGGCGACCGCCGGCTGGTCGGTGACCGTCCACGCGACGATGAATCCGACCTGGACCTCGCCGTCGACGATCTGCGCCAGCCACATCGGATAGGACTGCGGGATGACGGTCATACTCTCTCCGTCGGCATTGACATACCTCATTGTGCGAAACACCCACCCCGGTGAGTACCTGCCAGGAGAAGGATTCACGTACCCGCAACATCCCGCCATCAACCCGGGTGGCGGCACCCAGGACTAGAGTTGACCCATGATCAGGTTTGGATACAAGGCGTCGGCGGAACAGTTCGCCCCCAGGGAGCTCCTCGACTACGCGGTCCACGCGGAGCGGGTGGGCTTCGACTCGGTCTTCATCAGCGATCACCTCCAACCGTGGCGGCATCACGGCGGTCATGCGCCAGCCGCCCTGCCGTGGCTCGGCGCACTGGTTAACGCCACCGACCGGATCGCGGTCGGCACGAGCGTGCTCACCCCCACGTTCCGCTACCACCCCGCCGTCGTCGCGCAGGCCTTCGCCACGCTCGGCTGTCTCGCGCCGGGACGGGTGATCCTCGGCGTCGGGTCCGGCGAGTCGCTCAACGAGGCGCCGCTCGGCGCGAACTGGCCGGAGGCCAAGGAGCGGCTGGCCCGGCTGCGCGAGGCCATCGAACTGATCAAACTGCTCTGGTCGGACGAGCGGATCACCTTCAACGGCACGTACTACAACGTCACCGACGCCACGATCTACGACCGGCCCGAGACGCCCGTGGGGCTCTACATCGCCGGCGGCGGCGCGGTCGCCGCGCGGCTGGCCGGCCGGCTGGGCGACGGCTTCATCTGCACCAGCGGCAAGGGCCGCGAGCTGTACACCGAGACGCTGCTGCCGGCGGTCGCCGAGGGCGCCGCGAAGGTGGGTCGCAGCGCCGCCGACCTCGACCTGACCATCGAGGTCAAGGTGTCCTTCGACCCCGATCTGGAGCGGGCCCGCGCCGACACGCACTACTGGGGCGCGCTGGCGCTGTCGGCCGAGGAGAAGGTGGGCGTCGAGGACCCGATCGAGATGGAGCGGCTGGCCGACGCGCTGCCGATCGAGCGCACGGCGTCGCGCTGGATCGTCTCCAGCGACCCGGACGAGCACGCGGCGCGGGTACGGGAGTACCTGGACATGGGGTTCACCCACCTCGTGTTCCACGCCCCCGGGCCCGACCAGAGGTCCTTCCTGGACCGTTACGCCGAGCAGGTCCTCCCCCGTCTGCGTGTGTGACCACGGTACGCGTGGGTATGTCACAGCGGTCGACGTCGCGCGAGCGCGACAGCCCGAGGCGACGAATCCGTCGCCCCTGACGAGGGAGGTGGGTCGTGGCGACCGCCGTTGACCTGTTGACCGAGGCCGCCGCGATCGCGGAGGAGGGACTGACCGGTCCCTTCAACGATCCCCATTTCCTGCGGCTGGGCTGCTTCCTGGAGGCGAGCGCGCACCGGCTCGGCGCGACGGCCGAGGTCAGCGCGCAGGCCACCGACGCCCTGGACGAGTACGTGGCCCAGCACCCCGACGACCTGGGCCTGGACCCCGACGTCCTGTTCGCCTGCGTCGCGGACTGGGCGATGAACCGCCCCCGCTACACCCGCCGCCGCTCGGGGCTGGCCCTGCGCCTGCACGCGTTCCTGCCGCTGCTGCGCCGCCACGGCTGACGGCCGGACCCGATCAGGCGCTCGCGTCGAGGGCCCGGGCAAGGCGGCGTACGGCCTCGTCCATCCGGTCGGCCGGCGCGGCGGAGTAGGTCAGGCGCAGGTGCGGGCCGGGCGGTTCGGCCGCGTACCAGGGGCGCCCGGGAAAGACCACGACGCCCTCGGCGGCGGCCGCGCGGGCCAGCGCGACGTCGTCCGTACCCGCGGGCAGGGGCACCCACACGTGCAGGCCGCCGCGCGGCACCGCGGGCGGGACCAGGCCGGGCAGGTGGCGGGCC
>JAEZGP010000340.1 GCA_023437285.1 Actinomycetes bacterium
CCGCGCGGGTCGGCCACGGTGTGGAGTTCTCCCCGGGCATCGACCGCGGCCGGCTGCCCGCCGCGTTTGTCGCCGCCACCGAGGAGGGGGTGCGGGCCGCACTGGCCCAGGGCCCGTACGGGTGGCCGGTGCCGGACTGCCGGGTCACGATGACGTCCTCGCAGTACTGTCCGCGACAGAGCAAACCGCACCAGAAGTTCGACAAGTCGATCTCGAGCGTCGGGGCGGACTTCCGCAACCTGGCCCCGGTCGTCGTCGCGGCGGCGCTGCGCGCGGCGGGCACCCAGGTGTGCCAGCCGGTGGACCGGTTCGAACTCGACCTGCCCGAGCCCGCCCACGGCTCCGTGGCGGCCCTGTTGGGTCGGCTCGGCGCGCTGCTGCTCGACGTCGCGACCGCTGACGGGTACACGCGTCTGGTGGGCACCTTGCCGTCAGCGCGGATGCCCCGGATCGCCACGGCGCTGCCCGACCTCACCGGCGGGGAGGGCATTCTGGTGACCCGCTTCGACCACCACGCGCCGGTCACCGACGGGCGGCCGCCGGTCCTGCGGCGACGCGGTCCCGACCCGGGCGACCGGCTGGCGTGGTTTCGGGCCATGCCGCGCTGACCGGCGTCAGCGCACGTCCCAGACCGGTTCGGGCGTCTCGGTGACCTCGCCGTCGCCGCCGAAGAGCACGTACCGGTTGAACGACCGGGCGAACCACCGGTCGTGGGTGACCGCCACGACCGTGCCGGAGAACGCCGACAGGCCCTCCTCCAACGCCTCCGCGCTGGCCAGGTCGAGGTTGTCGGTGGGCTCGTCGAGCAGCAGCAGCGTCGCCCCCGACAGCTCCAGCAGCAGCACCAGGAACCGGGCCTGCTGGCCGCCGGAGAGGGTGGCGAACTTCTGCTCGCCCTGCCCGGCCAGTTCGTAGCGCGACAGCGCCTTGGTCGCCTCGCCGCGCGGCAGGCCGGTGCGGTGCTCGTCGCCGCGCCAGAGCACCTCCAGCAGGGTCTTGTCGGCGAGGTCGGGCCGGTCGTGGGTCTGCGAGAAGTGGCCGGGCCGCACCCGCGCCCCGAGCCGCGCGACGCCGTGGTGCGACACCGGCGCGAGCAGCGCGCCGTCGACCGGCGTGGCGTCCGCGTCGGGGTCGGTGCCGCCCCGGGCCAGCAGCCGCAGGAAGTGCGACTTGCCGGTGCCGTTCGCGCCGAGCACCGCGACCCGGTCGCCGTACCACACTTCAAGATCGAACGGGTACGTCAGGTTGTCCAGCTCCAGCTGCTCGCAGACGATCGCGCGCTTGCCGGTGCGGCCACCCTGCAGCCGCATCTTGATCGTCTGATCCTTGGGGCGCAGTTCGGGCGGGCCGGCCTCCTCGAACCGCGCCAGGCGGGTGCGCGCCGACTGTAGGCGGGAGGCCATGTCGGAGTTGTAGGCGGCCTTCTGCCGGTACATGACGACGAGGTCCTTGAGCTTCTGATGCTCCTCGTCCCACCGGCGGCGCTGCTCGTCGAGCTTGTCGTAGCGCGCCTCGCGCGCCGCGTGCCAGGTGGCGAACCCGGCCGGGTGGGTCCACGCGCTGCCGCCCTCGACCGCGACAACGCGGGTGGCGGTCTCCGCGAGCAGCTCGCGGTCGTGGGATACGAAGAGTACGGACTTGTCGGACTCCTTCAGCTCCGCCTCCAGCCAGCGTTTGGCCGGTACGTCGAGGAAGTTGTCCGGCTCGTCGAGCAGCAGCACCTCGTTGGCGCTGCGCAGCAGCATGATCAGCGCGAAGCGCTTCTGCTGGCCGCCCGACAGGGTCCGCACGGGCCGCTGTTTGACCTCCTCCCACGGCTTACCGACGGCCGAGACCGCCGCCGTGTCGAACAGGACCTCCGCCTCGTACCCGCCGGCCTCGCCCCAGGTCGCCAGCGCGTGCGCGTACTGCATCTGGGCCTTCTGCGACGCGGTGCTGAACTTGCCGCGGACCTCGGCCCGCGCGAGCGCCTCCTCCGCGGCCGCGAGTTTCTCGCCCGCCGCGCGGACCGCCGGCTCCGCGAGACTCAATGCAAGATCTTGGAGCGTACGGTCGGGAGAATCCCAGTACGCCGTCCCGCCCGCGCCGATCTGACCGATGAACTGGCGCATGACGCCCAGGCCCCCGGAGCGGGCGATGACACCCTTCTGCGGGTTGAGATCGCCCGCGACCATGCGCAGCAGCGTCGTCTTGCCGGCACCGTTCGGGCCCACCAGCGCAACCTTGGCGCCCTCTCCGACCCGGAAGCTGACCTCGGAGAAGAGCTGCCGGCCGTCCGGCAGCGTGTGCGCCACGCCGGCGATATCCACATAACCCACGGCCGAATAGTGCCTGGTCGCTACGCCCGGCTCAACCCGTTATCCACAGGGGTCACCCGCAGCACGCGAAAGCCCTTCTGGCTGGCGTGGCGGGTGACGGCCCACCCGCGGTCGACGAGCCACCCGGCGAGCGAGTCGGCCCCCAGGTGCCGGCCCACCACCAGCCACGCCACCCCGTCGGGGGCCAGCCGGGGCAGCCAGCGCGAGAGCAGGTCGTGCAGTTCCGACTTGCCGACCCGGATGGGCGGATTCGACCAGATCTCGGCGAACCGCACGTCATCGGGCACGCTGTCGGGCGTACCAGCAATGATCTTCAGACCTTGCGCGTTGCGGCGCGCCAGCGCGAGGGCCCGCTCGTTGACGTCGACGGCGTAGACCGTCGCGCGGGGTGCGACCGTGGCCAGCACCACGGCGATGGGGCCATAGCCGCAACCGAGATCCAGCAGCGCGCCGTCGGTCCTCTCGTCCGGCAGCTCGGCCTTGCGCAACAACACGGCCGTACCCGGGTCGAGCCGGTCCGCCGAGAAGACCCCGCCGGCCGCCGCGAGCTGGAAATCGTGCCCCGCGACGGAGAACCGCACCTCACCCGCACGGGCCGGCGCGGACGGCTCGGCGGTGAAGTAGTGCTCGCCACCCATGGCCGCCATTGTCCACCAGTCTCAGCCGCGGTCCACCGACGCAAGGCCCCCACGGGTCACACCGTTGGGTAACCTGAGCGCCATGACGTACCGGTACGGCCCGCCGGCGGACGATCGGCCCGCGCGCCGAAGCGCCACGGACGGTGACGCGGACACGTCACGCCCTGCCTATCCGGGCCCCGACCTAGGCGGACGCCGGCCCGACCCGCAGCGCGACGCCGACCCGGGCACCGGACGCCCGCCCGCCCCCGGCCGGGAACCCGCCCGGGAGGGCGAGCG
>JAEZGP010000411.1 GCA_023437285.1 Actinomycetes bacterium
AGCCCAGCCCGGCCCGGCGTCCGGCCCGCCCGGCCCAGCGTCCGGCCCAGCCTGTCCGGCCCAGCCTGTCCGGCCCGGTCGGTCAGCGGATGTGGCAGATCACCGCGTTTGTTGCCAGGGTCTCGCCGACCTTGGCGGACAGGTTGTGGATCGTGCCGGCGCGGTGGGCGTGCAGGGGTTGCTCCATTTTCATCGCCTCTACGACGACGACCACGTCACCCTCGGCTACCTCGTCACCGTCCGCTACGGCGATCTTCACGATCGTGCCCTGCATCGGGCTGGTCAGCGCCTCGCCCGTCGCCGCCGGCGCGTGGCCGGCTCCGGCGGACCGGCCGCCTCGGCGGGCCGGGGCAGGTCCGCTCGCACGGGTGCCAGCGCCGGTGCCCGGGGTCGAGAGCAGGTCGGCCGGGAGGGTGACCTCCAGGCGCTTGCCGGCGACCTCGACCACGATCGAGTTTCGGGCGGCGGGTTCCGCCGGGGACATGGCCGGGGTGTGTGGCGCGACGGTGCCGGACCATTCGGTCTCGATCCAGCGGGTGTGTACGCGGAAGGGCTCGTCGGTGAAGTCGGGGTCGCGGAGCACGAGGCGGTGGAACGGCAGCACCGTGGCGATGCCCTCCACGACCATCTCGTCGAGGGCGCGGCGGGCGCGTTCGAGCGCCTCCTGCCGGGTCTCGCCCGTGACGATCACCTTGGCGAGCAGGGAGTCGAAGTTGCCGCCGATGGCGTCGCCCGCGGTCACGCCGCTGTCGACGCGTACGCCGGGGCCGGTGGGAAGGACCAGCGCGGAGATGAGGCCGGGCGCGGGCAGGAAGTTGCGACCAGGGTCTTCGCCGTTGATCCGGAACTCGATCGAGTGACCGCGCGGGGTGAGGTCGGCGGTGTGGCGCAGCTGCTCACCGGCGGCGATGCGGAACTGCTCGCGGACGAGGTCGATGCCGGCGGTCTCCTCGGTGACCGGGTGTTCGACCTGCAGGCGCGTGTTGACCTCGAGGAAGCTGACGGTGCCGTCGCGGCCGACGAGGTATTCGACGGTTCCGGCGCCGTGGTAGCCGGCGGCCAGGCAGATCGCCCGCGCGCTGGTGTGGATCTGCTCGCGCTGCTCGGGGGTGAGGAACGGCGCCGGCGCCTCCTCGACGAGCTTCTGGTGGCGGCGCTGCAGTGAGCAGTCGCGGGTACCGACGACGATCACGTTGCCGTGCTGGTCGGCGAGGACCTGCGCCTCGACGTGGCGGGGCCGGTCGAGGTAGCGCTCGACGAAGCATTCGCCGCGGCCGAAGGCGGCGACAGCCTCGCGGGTGGCGCTTTCGAACAGCGCGGGGATCTCCTCCAGCGTGTGGGCGACCTTGAGGCCGCGGCCGCCGCCGCCGAAGGCCGCCTTGATCGCGACGGGCAGGCCGTGCTCGCGAGCGAACGCGACGACCTCGTCGGGGCCGGCGACCGGGTCGGTGGTGCCCGCGACGAGGGGCGCGCCGACGCGCTGGGCGATGTGCCGGGCGGTGACCTTGTCGCCGAGGTCGCGGATGGCCTGGGGGGAGGGTCCGATCCAGGTGAGCCCGGCCTCGATGACGGCGGTGGCGAAGTCGGCGTTCTCGGCGAGGAAGCCGTAGCCGGGGTGGACGGCGTCCGCGTCCGCCCGGCGGGCGATGTCGAGGAGCTTGTCGATCCGCAGGTACGTGGTGGCGGCGATGTCGCCGTCGAGGGCGTACGCCTCGTCGGCCAGGCGGGCGTGGGGGGCGTCGCGGTCGCCGTCGGCGTAGACGGCGACGCTGCGGAGGCCGGCGTCACGGCAGGCCCGGATGACCCGGACCGCGATCTCGCCTCGGTTTGCGATGAGCACTGTGCGCACGGAGGCCAGCTTAGGGTCCTTTTGCAGGTCAGCGGTACCAGCGCCTATTAGTCAAGTTTGGCTATTACGCTTTTGGTATGTCGACGACGCGTCTCATGATCCTTGGCCTGGTGCGCTGGTTGCAGCCCGTGCACGGGTATTCCGTCCGCCGGGAGCTGGAGAGCTGGCAGGCCGATGAGTGGGCCGCCATCGCGCCCGGTTCGATCTATCACGCGCTGCGCAGGTTGAGCCAGGAAGGGCTGCTGGCGGAGGTCGGCACCGAGCGCGTGTCCGCTCGGCCGGCCCGGACGACCTACCGGATCACCCCGGCGGGGGAGCAGGAGTTCCAGGAGCTGCTGCGGCGGCACTGGTGGGACTACCGGCCACCGGCGGACCCCTTCCAGGCGGCGTTCGCCTTTCTGTGGAGCATGCCGCCCGAGGAGGCGGTGGCGGCGCTGCGCCATCGCGCCGCGCGGCTGCGCGCGCTGTCCGGCGGGCAGGCCGCGATGCTCGACAGCGAGTTCGTACGGGCGAACAGGCCTGTTCACGTCGGTTGGATGTTCGAATTGTCAGTGGCCCGTGCTGAACTTGAAGCGGGCTGGTGCGAGCGGGTGGCTGACCGCATTGAGGCCGGGGACCCGTCGGCGGGCATGCAGGCGCCCGCGCGGGTGGGGTGAGGGCTCTCACCTCGCGATGTAACGAGCATTAATCAATGTTGACGAACCAGTTATATCGCGATAGCGTGCTAGCCTCACGGGACGGAGTTCATATGATCAAAACCACAGGCCTGCGGAAGTCGTTCCGCAGTCGCGCGGGGCGGGAGACCAGCGTGGTCGACGCCGTCCGCGGTGTGGACCTGGAGGTGTCCGAGGGCGAGATCTTCGGCTTCCTCGGCCCCAACGGGGCCGGCAAGACCACCACGCTGCGCATGCTCGCCACGCTCATCGAGCCCGATGGCGGCGACGCCATCATCGCGGGCGCCAACCTGCGCACCGAACCCGCCGAGGTGCGCCGGCGCATCGGCTACGTCGCCCAGGGCGGCAGCACGTGGGACGACTCCACCGCGCGCGAGGAATTGGTGCTCCACGCGCGCCTCTACGGGCTGAGCAAGGCGGAGGCCAGGCAGCGGGCACAGAAGGCGCTGGAGGGCTTCCAGCTCGCGGAGTACGCCGACCGCAAATGCAAGACCTACTCGGGCGGCCAGCGGCGGCGCGTCGACATCGCGCTCGGCATCATCCACCAGCCCAAGGTCGTGTTCCTCGACGAGCCGACCACTGGCCTCGACCCGCAGAGCCGCGCCCACATGTGGGACGAGATCCGCCGCCTGCGCACCGAAGGGCTGACCGTCTTCCTTACCACGCACTACCTCGACGAGGCCGACGCGCTCTGCGACCGCATGGCGATCATGGACCACGGCGAGATCGTCGCGGAGGGCACACCCAGTGACCTCAAGCGCGAGATCTCTGGCGACGTGCTCAACCTCGGCCTGCCGGCCGGCGTGGCGGAGCACGCCACCAAGGTGCTCGACGGGGAGGACTTCGTCCGCAAGCTGGAGGCCATGGACGGCGGCGGCCTGCGCCTCTACGTCGACGACGGGGCCAGCGCGATCCCCCTCGTGCTGCGCGCCCTCGACGGCGCCGGGCTCGCCCTGAACACCATCGAGCTGCATCGACCGAGCCTCGACGACGTGTTCCTCACCAAGACCGGCCGCTCGCTGCGGGAAAGCTGAGGCGAAGCACTGATGAAGTTTCTCCGTGACACCTGGCTGATCCTGCAGCGCCAGATGCTGTTGCTGCTGCGCAACCCGGTCTGGCTGTTCGTCGGCATCTTCCAGCCGGTCATGTACCTGCTGCTGTTCGCGCCGCTGCTCAAGTCGGCGCTCGTGCCGCTCGGCGCCACCACCGACGCCGAGATGTACCGCATCTTCGTGCCCGGCCTGCTCGTGCTGCTGGCCATCTTCGGCGGCCTGTTCCAGGGCTTCGGGCTCATCGCGGAACTGCGCGCCGGGGTCATCGAGCGGTCCCGGGTCACCCCGGTCAGCCGCCTGGCCCTGCTGCTCGGGCGGTCCCTGCGCGACGTCGTCTCGCTCCTCGCGCAGGCGGTCATCATCACGCTGCTCGCGCTCGTCTTCGGGCTGCGCGTCTATCTCGGCAACGTGCTCCTGGCGTTCCTGCTGCTCGGGCTCATCGCGCTGATGACCTCGGCGGTCTCGTACGGGGTGGCGCTCAAGGTACGCAGCGAGGACGCGCTGGCGCCGCTGATGAACACGGTCGCCCAGCCGGTGCTGCTGCTGTCGGGCATCCTGCTGCCGCTGGCGTTCGCGCCGCACTGGCTCAAGAACGTCGCCCAATGGAACCCGTTCTCCTGGGCGGTGGACGGCACCCGGGCGTTGTTCGCCGGGCACCTCGACGACCAGCGGGTCTGGCAGTCGCTGCTCATCATGGGCGTGCTGACCACGCTGGCGGTCGTGTGGGCGGCCCGCGAGTTCGCCCGCAGCGTCCGCTGACGGCCGGGGGGGGGGGGGGGGGGGGGGGGGGGGGGGGGGGGGGGGCGGGCGGGCCCCCCCGCGGCGGGGGGGGGGGGG
>JAEZGP010000434.1 GCA_023437285.1 Actinomycetes bacterium
CTCCGGGCTGTCACCGCTGGTGATCGAGGATGTGGTCGACGAAGGCACGCGGATCGTGGTCTGGGCGCGGACTCCACAGGCGACAGTCGCCTGTCCGGACTGTGGCGCCGCAACCGACCGAGTTCACGGCTATCACGAACGCACGATCGCGGACGTGCCGGTCGTCGCCCGCCGGGTCGGAACCTGTCAAGTCAACTGAGACGTTTTCTTGGTCAGTTGATGTGTAGATCGACGGGTTGGTCTGCGGGTTTGTTGATCCATACGGTGTGGGGTCGAGCTGGTGGGCGGGGTCGGCGGCCGAACCGGTCGGGGTGGGCCCGCCAGGCGGCGTCGAGGGTGCGTTGCCGCTGTTCGTGGACGTCGTCGGCGGTGTGGAAGTGCACCGACGCGGGGGTGTGCAGGCCGATGCCGCTGTGGCGGTGTTCGTGGTTGTAGTAGGTGAAGAACTCGGCGCAGAACTGGCGGGCGTGCGCGAGAGAGGTGAACCGGGCCGGGAACGCGGGACAGTACTTGAGAGTCTTGAACTGCGACTCGGAGTACGGGTTGTCGTTGGATACTCGGGGCCGGGAGTACGAGCGGGTGATGTCCAGATCGGATAGAAGTTCCGCGACGGGCTTCGACGTCATCGATGAGCCGCGGTCGGCGTGCAGGATGTGGGGGCGGGTCCCGTTGCGGGCGACCGCGTCGTCGATCAACTCGGTGGCCAGAATCGAGTCTTCGTTCGTGGCCACATGCCAGCCGACGACGTAGCGGGAGTACACGTCGATGATCACATACAGGTGGTGGAACACGCCCCGGTCGCTGGTGCGTAGTCGGGTGATGTCCCAGGACCACACCTGCGACGGGCCGGTGGCGGCCAGCTGCGGGATGGTGCGGGGTGGGTGGGTGGCCTGACGGCGGCGTTCGGTGCTCTCGCCGGCCTCACGCAGGATTCGGTACATCGTGGACTGCGAACACCAGTACACGCCCGCGTCGAGTTCCCGGGCCCAAACCTGGGCTACGGACAGTTCGGCGTAGTCGTCGCGGTGCAGCACGGCTAGGACCGCGGCGCGTTCGGTCGGGCTCAACGCCGACGGTGGTGTCGCCCGCTGGGTACGGGGCCGGGCCGGGCGCGGTGGGCCCAACCGGCGGTAGTGGGTGGCCCGCGACCGGCCGGTTAACCGGCATGCTCCGACCGTGCCCACGACCGGTATCAGCGCGTCGAACGCGTCGCTCAGCGCCGCTTCGACGGCGGCGGCGTGTCCGCGCTCTCGGACAGCAACCCCAAGAGCGCGTGTGCTTTTCCCATGATGTCCAGGGCGGTCTTCGTCTTGGCCAGCTCGGCTTCCAACCGGGCGTTGTGCCGCCGCAGCCGTTCGACCTCGACTGCGTCGGCGTTCTTGCGGCGTCCTTCGCCGGTCGCCGCCTTGCGGGCACCCGACGCCGTCAACGCGCCCGCGTCCCGCGCGGCCCGCCACTCCAGCAGATGCGAGTGGTACAGGCCCTCCCGGCGCAGGATCGCCCCGCCCGCACCCGAGGCCTTCGCCGCCTCGTACTCGGCCACGATCCGAAGCTTGTACTCCGCGGTGAACGTGCGCCGCTTCGGCCGACCGGCCTGGTCACCGGGGGTACTCGGCAATGTCACGATGATCCTCTTCCTGTTCGGCCTGAGCCTAACCCGCAAACACGGGCTGTCTCAACTCAGCCTGACAGGTAGGGTCCAGCAGTTCGGCGAGCAGGCTGCTGAGATCATTCATCAGGCGCCGGCCGGGGGCAAGCCGATCCCCGAGGCGCTTCATGAGGCCATCGGCCGCAAGGCAGTCGCCCTACAGGAGCGCGACAACGCTAACGGACAGATCCAGGAGGTTGATGACCTCGAAGGAAAGGTCCGCGCCACGCAGCCACACGTGGATGGGCTCAACGATCTCGTCTCTCTCCTGGCAGATGGCAAGTTCATCGCGGCGGTCGTTAAGGAACGTCAGCAGACGCTGCTGGGCATCGCCACGGGTCTGCTACGAGGTATGACGCTCGGGCAATTCGCCTTCGGCCCGAACTTCGAAATCTTTGACGCCCATACCGGTCGCCTACGCGATATCAAGACCCTCTCAGGTGGAGAGACATTCCAGGCAAGCCTCGCGCTTGCTCTTGCTGTGGTGGAGCAGGCCAGCAGCAGCGGCGGGCGTGCTGAATCGCTGTTCCTCGATGAGGGGTTTGGCACTCTTGACCAGTCCGCGCTCAGCTATGCGCTGGACGCGCTGTCTTCCCAAGTCGCGGCTGGCCGACTCGTGGTGGTCGTCAGCCACATGCGGGCTGTCGCCCAGCACGTTCCAGCCCTTCTGCGCGTTACGAAAGCGGCCACCGGGAGCACGGTCCGATGGGCGACGGAAACGGAACTTGCGCAGCTCGCTGAAGAGGCCTATGGCGACGGATTGCACGATTAACGCCGAGCGCAACCCCGGAAGCGACCCGAGGCTGACCACAGCAACCGACGGCCGAGCTGCAACGGTGATCGCTAGATCGCCATGCATGACTGACAACGATCGCCGACGTTGAATAGTAGATCGCCATTTGCTGTATTTGAGCGAGTCAGTTTAAAAGTACGGTGCATTATGTCTTCCACACCGTTTCGCGGCAGCTTGGCCTGCACCGACCAGTCGAGGTGAGTGAGGATGAGCGACGTTCCTGCTCCAGCAGTTCTGCCGGAGCATGGCCCTGCGCCTTCATCGGCTGATGCCGGCATCTGGCCAGCGTCGGCCGCGCGTCAGCGCGTTGGCAGGCGTACCACGCTGGCAGAGTTGGCCGCGTACGTGTCCGAGGAGCCCTATCACGTTCTCTACTGGGCGATCATGGACGTGTTCTTGCAGGCTGCAGCGGCCTATCAGTCGCGGCTGCGGGTGGATGAGGTGCTGGCGGCGCTGCGGCTGAACGGCTGGACATATCCGTTGTCGGAGTCCGATCTCGAGGAGCGCCTGACGTACCTGTTCGGGCACGGCAACCTCACCCGCGACTACGACTACGACGACACCGCAATGACGCTCGAGCGCTACGACCGGCGGCTGCACATCTACGACCTGACACCCGAGGGCGAGGTGGTACACGACGCGATGAGCAGCGTGCGGACCAGCCTGCGCAGGGTGGGAGGTCTGCAGGCAGTGCTGCTGCGCCAGATCGTGGCGTTAATGGACGAGCTGCTGGAGCAGATGGAGGGCCCGGACCCGTCCGGGGAAGTGGTCTACACGCGGGTGGAGGACCTGCGCAGCAACTTCAAAGCGATGACCTCAAATGCAGCACTGTTCATGCAACAGGTCAACCGGATGCTGGCCACGCGCAGCATTGACGTGGAGGCATTCCGTCGGTTCAAGGACGACACGATCGCATACCTGGCCGGGTTTCTGGCCGAGCTGGACGAGTTGACCCCGGACATCCGCAAGCGCACCTCGCGGCTGCGGAAAGTCCCGGAGCCGGTGCGCCACCTGGCGCTGGCGCGCGCGGCTCGGGCTTCCGGGCACAAGGCCGTCGACGGGCGCGAGGCGTTCGACGAGTGGATTGCTGCGGCCAAGGCGAGCCTGGACGGGGTGGCAGAGTGGTTCACCGCCGACCGTACGGCCTCGACTGGCATTGAGGTTCTGTCGGCCAAGGCGCGCCAAGCTGTGCTGGGCATCACGCATGCGGTCGAGCGCATCCGGGAGGCCGGCAGCCAGCCGTCGGCTCGGACCAGCGACCTGCTGGCACTGGCTGGCATGTTCGACCGCGCCGACACCGACGAGGTGCACGCGATCTGGAAAGCGGCGTTCGGGCTGACGCCGTCGCGGCACTTCGGCGACCTGCACAGCGACTCGGATCTGACCCCGGACGGGCTGCAGGTGCGGCAGGCGCCGCGGATCGAGGTGAGCTTGAAACTGCAGGCCATCGAGGCCAGCGACAAGGTCAAGCAGGCACCGCGGCTACCGGACCATTCCGCCACGCGGCATGTACTGGCCGGGCGAGCCCGCGAGGAGATCGCAGCGGTAGCGGCCGCCGCAGACACCCTCGTGGCGCTGGGACAACGGCCGCTGTCGGAGCTCGACACCATCTTGGACCGGGCGACGCTGAAGCTGCTGGCCAGACTGGTGTTCCGTGCGCAGAAGGCCCGTCCCGACGCCGAGCGGTGGCAGCAGGCGACCAGCGTCGACGGCCGGCTGCGGGTGCGTATCCGCGCGCCGCGGCCCGCGCGCGCCACGGTAATACGCGCGGTGTCGGGCAGCTGGACCCTGCCCCACTACGAAGTACAGGTAACTGCGCCCCAGCCGCAGCGGGAGCGGTAATGGCCAGTATCGAGGAACAGGATCTGGAGACGCGCCGCGGACGCGCGATCCAGGAGCTCCTGCAACGCCCACTACTGGACCGGCGCGCGTCCTCGTTCGAGACAATCGCCACCAGCGAACAGTGGCTCAAGGAGTGGTTCGCCCGTACCTGCGGCTGGATCCTTGTCGTCGACTACCGGCGAGGTCTGGCGCGGCTGCGGAAGGTGACCGGCGAGGCCGACACAACATTCCCGCTGCGGAGCCTGCGCCAAGGCGCCAAGGTATTTACCGGGCGCAAGTACGTGCTGTTCTGCCTGGCCGTCGCCGCGCTGGGCGAGCACGGCCGTTCTCGGATGAGCCTGCAGGACATCGCGGTGGCGGTAGTGGACTTGAGCGTGCGGGCAGGCGTAGCGCCGTATAACGATCTGGACCACAAAGACCGGCAGGCGATGGTGGACGTGCTGCTAATGCTGGTCCAGCTGGGGGTAGTGGCGGAGTTGGACCGCAGCGGCCGCGATTACGGCGTCGACCGCGGCGGCAACGCGCTGTATGAGATCGATGATCGGCGGTTGGCGCAGCTGCTCGTAGCGCCGATGCCGCCGGCACGATGTACCACCTGGCAGCAGATGATTGTAGAGCAGCGCCACCGCCGCCACGACAACGACGGGCCATCGCGGTTGGCCACGGTCGCGGCCAAGCAGCGGCTGATGCGCCGGCTGCTGGATCGGCCAGTGTGCTACCCCGGCGACCTTCCCGCTGAGGAAGTCGCGGTAATGCGCGACCACGTGGCCGAGATCGGTCAGTGGCTGGGCGAGGCAGGCCTGTTCTTGGAGGTTCGCACCGACGCGTGGATGGTGGTCAACCGCCGGGCCGGGGCCCCCCGCACCCTGCGCGACGGCTCGAACGTCGCCAACGCCGCACTACTTCTGCTGGAGAGCATCACGCGTGAGCTGGGCGGCGGTTGGATCTCTGCGGCCCATCTGGCCGCGGCGGTCGACGAGCTACTCGACGAGTACCCGTGGTGGGCCAAGTCACTGCGCAAGGACCCCAACCGCGCGGCCGCGATCACCACGCTGCTCGCCAGCTTCGACCTAATCCGCCCCGAGGCCGACGGGTGGACACTCATGCCCGCTGCGTGGCGATGGACCACCCGCGTCGACCCCGAGAGCTTTCCCACTGTGCCACGGCAGGCGAGCGCACCAGCCGGACACATCCAAGACGACCTGTTCACCATGGAGCCGACGTGACCCTGAGCCCGACGCTTCCCGACGACATCCTCAGCGGCATGCCCACCCCCACGCAGGGACGGTGGCAACCCCAACGGGCAGGTATCGCAGGCCTGTTCCACTACGACGCCCAAGTGTTCACCTTCTACCGCGGACGCCTGCTGCTGCGCGGCAACAACGGCAACGGCAAGTCCATGGCTCTGGAAGTGCTGCTGCCATTCGTGCTGGTCGCCGACACCGACCCGAGCCAGCTGAGCACGTTCGGCAACCGCAACCGGTCGATGTACACGTGGCTGCTGGGCCACGACCCTGCCAGCCGACATGCCGGCGCCCGCGGCTATGTG
>JAEZGP010000440.1 GCA_023437285.1 Actinomycetes bacterium
GGCGGGGGGCGGGCACCGGCACCGGGTCGGCGGCGGCGAGGTGAACCCCGACCGGGCCGGACTCGGCGGCGAGCACCGCCTCGGACGCCTGGATGAGCAGCCCGTCGACGGCCGACAGCAGCGGCCAGAGCGCAGCGGCGAGTGCGGCCCGGTCCGGGGCCGGGAGGTCCTTCTCCCGCAGCACCACCGTGCGCGCCCCCGCGGCCACGGCGGCGGCGATGGTCTCGGGCAACGACGCGGTGCACTGGGTCCGGTCGGTGAGCACCAGCAGCGGCCCGACGCCGGCGCTCACAGGTCGGCCAGTCCGGCCATGGTGGTGGATGCCTGGGCGTGCCAGCGCCGGGGGATTCGCCCGGCGCCGTAGGCGAGCCGGCCCGCGGTGACCGCGTGGCGCATCGCCAGCGCCATCTGCTCGGGCTCGCGGGCGCGGGTGACGGCGGAGGCGAGCAGGACCGCGTCGCACCCCAGTTCCATCGCCAGTGCCGCGTCGGAGGCGGTGCCGATGCCGGCGTCGAGGATGACCGGAACCGGCACTGACTCGCGAATCAGCGCGATGTTGTGCGGGTTGCGGATGCCCAGGCCGCTGCCGATCGGCGAGCCGAGCGGCATGACGGCCGCGCAGCCGATGTCCGCGAGCCGCCGCGCGGTGATGGGGTCGTCGTTGGTGTACGGCAGGACGGTGAACCCGTCGGCGACCAGGCGCTCGGCGGCGTCGAGCAGCTCCACCGGGTCGGGCAGCAGGGTGTGCTCGTCGCCGATGACCTCCAGCTTGACCCAGTCCGTCTCGAACGCTTCGCGGGCCAGCTTCGCCGTCAGCACCGCCTCGCGGGCGGTCATGCAGCCGGCCGTGTTGGGCAGCAGCGTGACCTTGCTCCGCTCCAGGACCTCCAGCAGCGGGGCGCCCGCCGACGCCTCGACGCGGCGCAGCGCGATCGTCACCAGCTGCGTCGCCGACGCGGCGATGGCCTTTTCCAACACCTCAAGACTGGGTACGCCGCCGGTGCCCAGCAGCAGGCGCGACGCGAAGTCCTCGCCCGCGATGGTCAGGTTGTCGTCCATGATCAGCCTCCCGCCACCGGCGCCAGGATCTCGACCTTGTCCCCTTCGGACAGGGCCGTGCTGTCCCACTCGCTGCGCGGGACCACCTCGCTGTTGCGCGCGACCGCGACGCGGCGCTGCTCGTCGGTGCGCGCGCGCACCAGTTGGCCCACCGACCAGCCGTCGGTGACGTCGGCCGGCTGGCCGTTGATGATGATGTTCATGACCGCTCCCTGAACCGGTCCGGACCGAATCCCCGCGCCGCCTCGGGCAGCGCGCCGTCCGCGACCAGGTCGGCGATGGCCTCCCCGGTCACGGGTGCGAGCAGGACGCCGTTGCGGTAGTGGCCCGTCGCCAGGACGAGGCCGGGCAGGTCGCTGTCGCCGAGCAGCGGCGCGTTGTCCGGGGTACCCGGGCGGAAGCGCACCAGCGTCTCGACCAGTTCGCACTCGGTGACCCCGGGCACGACCTCGATGGCGTCGCGCAGCAGCTCGTACACCCCGCCGGCCGTCACCGACCAGTCGAAGCCCTGCTCCTCGACGGTGGCGCCGATGATGAGCTGGTCGTCGCGCAGCGGCACCAGGTAGACGGCCCGGCCGCGCACGAGCGCGCGGACCGTGCCGTCGATAAGGCCGCCCGCCTTACGCAGCCGAAGGATCTGGCCCTTCACCGGCCGTACGGGCAACGCCGGTACGCCCGGCAGCGACGCGCTCCACGCCCCGAGGGCGAGCACGACCGTCCCCGCGGACACGGTCGTCCCGTTGGCCAGACGCAGCCCCGTGGCCCGGCCGTCGGCCGTGACCAGCGCCTCGACCCCGGTCGTGAGGACGGTGGCGCCGGCCTCGCGGGCGGCGATGGCGAGCGCGTCGCGCACGGCGCGGGCGTCGACGGAATGGTCCGACGGGATGCGTACCGCGCCGCGCACCCGCGTGGTCAGCGACGGCTCGACCCGGCGGGCCTGCGTCGGGGTGAGGCGCTCGGCGGGCAGGCCCAGCTCCAGGTGGAAGGCGTGCAGTTCGTCGAGGGCGCGCGTGTCGTCGGCGTCGAAGCCGACCTGCAGCGTGCCGGCCGTACGCAGGGCCACGTCGACGCCGGTCGCCTGCTGGAGTTCGGCGACGAATGCCGGGTACTGCTTCAGCGACGCCCGGGCCAGGCCGAGCAGGCGTTCCTCCCCGTACGCGGTCTCCGCGACCGGGGCGAGCATGCCGGCGGCGGCCTGCCCGGCGCCCCGGGTGGGGTCGGCGTCGACGACGGTGACGCGCAGGCCCTTCTGCGCGCAGCGCCACGCGACGGACATGCCGATCAGCCCGCCGCCGGCCACGACGACGTCGGTCATGGCGTCACCGCGTTCAGGAGTTCCCTGGTGGCGGCGGCCGGGTCCGCCGCGTCGGAGATCGCCGTGACGACGGCAACGCCGTGGGCGCCGGCGGCCATCAGGTCCGGCACCCGGTCGATCGTGATGCCGCCGATGGCGATCACGGGTACGGCCACGGCCCGCGCCACCGCGCCGATCCCCTCCGCGCCGAGCGGGTCGGGCAGGCCGTCCTTCGTGGACGTCGCGTAGGCCGGCCCGATGCCGAGGTAGTCGGCGCCCTCGGCGACCAGTCGCGCGGCGAGGACCGGTTCGCGCGCGGTGCCGCCGATGAGGTGCCCCGGCCCGGCAACCCGGCGGACGGCCTCGATCGGCAGGTCGGTGTTGCCGAGATGGGTACCGTGCGCGCCGATGGCCACCGCGATGTCGACGCGGTCGTTGACCACGCACGTCGCGCCGTACTCGTCGCAGAGCGCCATGAGGCGGCGGCCAAGGTCGTAGAGGTCGCTGTCGGTGACGCCCTTGACCCGCAACTGGGCGACCGGAGCCCCGGCGGCGAGCGCCGCGCCGGTCGCGGCGAGCGCGTCGCGGCCGTCGCGGGCGTCGGTGAGCACGTGCAGCCGGCCGATCATGATTCGACCTCCTGCCGAGGAGCCGGGACGGACACCCGCCGCTTGGCGGGCAGGCACACCACCGTCAGCAGCGCCGCGACGGCGAGGCTGACCAGCGACGCCGACCAGCCGTTGCCGGGGTCGATGCCCAGGTCGGCCTGGCGGGCCGTCCACCAGGCCGTCCAGCCGGACCCGACGCCGGAGAAGTACGTCGGCAGGGTCAGCTGGTACGCCACGAAGCCGGCCACCCACGGCAGCAACAGCCACGGCCTCATCGGCGCGCGGTCCGACACGTCCCACGCGCCGCGCGGCATCACGTAGTACGCCACGACGAACACGCCGACCAGCGGCACGAACACGGCGCCGACCAGGAACAGGAACGGCTCGTACGCGACGATGTCGAAGGTGAACGCCAGCAGCGTCGCCACGCCGCCGACCGCGAGGGCGAG
>JAEZGP010000343.1 GCA_023437285.1 Actinomycetes bacterium
GCTCCGTCCCGCTCGTCCCGCTCCGTCCCGTCCGCCCGCCCGCCCCGCTTGTCCGCCCCGCTTGTCCGGCCGACGTTTGGGTGGTTCCGCGCCAAACTCGGCACCGTTATAAGGCGCGGAATCGCCCAAACATCGGCTCGGCGGCGTCGGCGTGCGCCGCGGCGTCGGCTTTTGCGGTATTACACGCGGAATCGCCCAAACGTCGGCTCGGCGGCGGGGGCGTGCGCGGCGGCGTTGGCGGCGTGCGGGGGTGCGGCGGCGGCGTGTGCGGCTATGACGCGCGGAATCGTCCGAATGTCGGCTCGGCGGCGTGGGCGGCGTCCAGGGCGGCGAGGAGGGTCGTGCGCAGCGTCGCGGCGCGGGTGGCGAAGTCGCGTTGGTGGCGCACGTACTCGGCGCGGCCCTCGGGGGTTTCCACCGCGACCGGGGCGACGCCGAGGTCGGCCAGGTCGTACGGGCTGGCCCGCATGTCCAGGGTACGGATCTCGCGGGCCAGCGCGAAGCAGTCGGCCACCAGTTCCGACGGTACGAGCGGGCTCAGCTTGTAGGCCCACTTGTAGAGGTCCATGTTGGCGTGCAGGCAGCCGGGCTGTTCGTTGTCGTGCTGGGTTTCCCGGGTCGGGTTCAGCTGGTTCAGCGGCCGGGCCGGCGCCGTGAAGAACCGGTACGCGTCGAAGTGGCTGCACCGGATCCGGTTGGCCTCCACCACTTCGGCGGTGGCCGCCGGGGTCAGCCGCAACGGCCAGGCGTTGTGGCGTACCTCGTCCTGGGTCTGGCGGTAGACCATGGCCCACTCGTGCATGCCGAAACAGCCGAAGTGGGCCTCCCGGCCGGCGGTACGCCGCAGCAGTTCGGTGATCCACGCCACCGAGTCGCCGCGGCGGGCGAGTACGGCACCCGTGTCCAGCGTCACGCCGCCGTCGGCGGCGACGTAGAACGGGCCGAACTCGGCCGGGTCGGCGCCGGACAGGACCACGCCGGCGCCGGGATGCCAGCGGCGCAGTTGCGCGGGGCGGTGAGAGTAGTAGGTGAACAGGAAGTCGTGCACCGGATGCTTCTCGCCGCGCTTGCGGCGGGCCAGGTGCGGCGCGGTCCACGCGTCGACGCGGCGTTCGTGCGCCGCCCGGCGGGCCCGCCAGACCGGCTCGTCAAGCGCGTCGTTCACCCCTCGACGGTAGCCCAGCCGGTGCGCGCCGTAGATTGGGCAGCGTGCGTATCGCGAGGTTTGCCCACACCGGCGGAATGTCCTTCGGCGTCATCGAGGGGGAGCCGGGTGCCGGCCCCGACGCGTTGACCGTCGCGCAGATCGAGGGCCACCCGTTCGGGGAGATCACGTTCACCGGCCAGCGGTGGGCGGTCGCCGACGTGCGGCTGCTGTCTCCGATCCTGCCCAGCAAGGTCGTCTGCGTCGGCCGCAACTATGCCGAGCACGCCGCCGAAATGGGCAACGAGGTGCCCAAGGAGCCGCTGCTGTTCCTCAAGCCCTCCACGTCGATCATCGGCCCCCAGGACGTGATCCGGCTCCCACCGCAGTCGTCGCGGGTCGAGCACGAGGCCGAACTGGCCGTCGTGATCGGCGTCACGGGTGCCCGCCGGGTCGACCGGGCCGGCGCGGCCCGCGCGATCTTCGGGTACACGTGCGCCAACGACGTGACGGCCCGCGACCTGCAGAAGTTGGACGTGCAGTTCACCCGCGCCAAAGGGTTCGACTCGTTCTGCCCGATCGGCCCGTGGATCGAGACGAACCTCGACCCGGCCGACCTTGAGGTCCGGTGCGAGGTCAACGAGGAGGTACGCCAGCTCGGCCGTACCAAGGACATGATCTTCGACGTACCCACCCTGATTTCGTACATCTCGCACGTGATGACGCTGCTGCCCGGCGACGTCGTATTGACCGGAACGCCGGCCGGCGTGAGCCAGATCGTTGACGGCGACCTGGTGTCGGTGCAGGTCCAGGGCATCGGTTCGCTCGATAACCGCGTCGCTGACCTGGAGACGTGACGTGCAGGCGGATACCGGTTTGGGGACTTGCGGGGGCGTCAGGTAAAGTTCTGCACCGGTGCGGCGAGCACCGATGGGGTATGGGGTAATTGGCAGCCCAACTGATTCTGGTTCAGTTAGTCTAGGTTCGAGTCCTGGTACCCCAGCGGCCGATGCCACGCGCATCGGTGCTGGTATGTTGTGCAGCACCACCGGTTTGGTTCTGGTCCCGTCGTCTAGCGGCCTAGGACGCCGCCCTCTCAAGGCGGTAGCGAGGGTTCGAATCCCTTCGGGACTACCAGCAGGCCCAGCTCATCCCTCCGGGGATGGAGCTGGGCCTTTCTCATGCCCGCGTCAGCGTGGTGGCGGCCCGTGATCAGCGCCCCTGATTGGCCCTACGTACCGAATTCGGCGGGAAGTTTGGTACGCGATTGCTCCCAGTGTGGCGACCGCCCGACCCGACCCCGCGCCAGGTGACGTGGTGGCGGGGGGGGGGGGGGGGGGGGGGGGGGGGGGGGGGGGGGGGGGGGGGGGCGCCCACC
>JAEZGP010000524.1 GCA_023437285.1 Actinomycetes bacterium
CCGTCGTCCAGATCGAACAGGCCGTCGGGCTCGCGCTCGTCGGCGGCCTCGAGCTTGGCCAGGCAGACGTAGTGGTGGCGGCCCTTGAGTACGGCGAACGTCGGCGTGCGGCCGAGCGCGGGGGTGACGGCCTGCGCCAACCTGGGCAGGTCGTGCTCCACGAGTTGGTGTTGCAGCGCCAGGGTGGCGGTGGAGACCACCACGGGCGGCTCGGCCAGCAGCGCCGGCACCAGGTACGCCAACGACTTGCCGGTGCCGGTGCCGGCCTGCACGAGCAGGTGTTCGCCGGACTCGGCGGCGTGGGCCACCGCCTTGGCCATGGCGACCTGGCCGGGTCGCTGGCTGCCGCCGGGTACGCCGCCGACCGCCGTGGCGAGCAGCTCTTCGACCGAGGGAGGAACAGTCACGGGAGACGACGCTACCGCCCGCCTGTGACGGCCAGTCAGGTTTTCCACAGCGCGCGTCGCGGCGGGCAACTACGCTGCGGGAGGTGTCCAGTGACGACGAGGTCAGGTTGGTCTTCCGCAAGTACGACGGGAGCCCGCACTGGACCTCGACCGTGCGTCGGCTGGGCGAGGACCAGCACGGCGTCTGGCTGGGGGCGCCGGCCGGCGCGATCGCCCAGCGGGGCCGGGCCACGGGCCGGGCGGTGGACTACGCGCACGTGGTCCTCGTGCCGACCGACGGCTGGTGGACGGCGACCTTCAACGACGTGCCCAAGCCCACGGAGATCTACTGCGACGTGACGACGCCGCCGCGCTGGCTGGCGACGGACGAGGTGACGGTGGTCGACCTCGACCTCGACGTGCGCCGCCGCCGCTCCGGCGAGGTGGAGGTCCTCGACGAGGACGAGTTCGCCGCGCACCGCTCCCGGTACGGGTACCCGAACGACGTCGTCGAGCAGGCCCTGGCGGCCGCCCAGTGGCTGGACAAGGCGCTGCGCGGTGACGTCGCCCCGTTCTCGGGCGACTACCAGCGCTGGCTGGCCCGCGTGCGCTGAGGCGCCGGGGGGTATTCGGTAGCCGCCGTCGGACTTTCCGGCGGCGGTGACATTTTGCCCGCTAATCTCCGGGACGTACGAAATGATGTCTGTTATGCCATCGCGCGAGGGTGACCTGCGCTGCCTGCTCGCGGTGCGATCGGATCCGCCCTTCGATCTCGCCGCGGTCGATCCGCGCGCGACGCCGGGCCTGCCGCCGGACGCCCGGCTCGCCGAGGATCCGAAGGAGTGGTCGCGCGCCGCGGTCGCCGAGATCGGCCGGTCGCTGGCGCAGAGCCAGGAGAAGCTGTACGCGTCGGCGAAGGTGGCCGACGATCCGCGCCGCGTGCTGCTGGTGCTGCAGGCGATGGACTGCGGCGGCAAGGACGGCACGATCCGGGCCGTGGCCGGCGAACTGAACCCGCAGGCGCTGCGCGTGGTGGCGTTCGGGCCGCCGAATGACGTCGAGCGACGCCACCACTTCCTGTGGCGGGTGGCCCGGGCGGTGCCGCCGGCCGGCGCGATCGGCGTGTTCAACCGGTCGCACTACGAGGACGTCCTGGCCGTACGGGTGCGCGGCCTGGTGCCGGAGGCGACCTGGCAGCGGCGGTACGACGAGATCAACGAGTTCGAGGCGGGGCTGGCGTCCGGCGGTGTGACGCTTATCAAAGTGATGTTGCACATATCGCCGGAGGAGCAGCGCGAGCGGCTGCTGGCCCGGCTCGACGATCCGACCAAGCGGTGGAAGTTCGACCCGTCTGACGTGGACGAACGGGCTCGCTGGGCGGACTATCAGGCCGCGTACTCCGACGCCCTCGCGCGGTGCTCGACGCCGGCCGCCCCGTGGTACGTGGTGCCGGCCGACCGGAAGTGGTACCGCAACTGGGCCGTGGCCACGCTGGCTCGCGAGGCCCTCGACGACCTCGCGTTGGCCTACCCATCGGTGTCATTCGATGTGCCTGAGCAGCGCCGACGCCTACTCGACGCGCATGAAACGGACATCGTGGCTGGGTAACCCACTTGGCAAACGGAAGGTGAACAAATAATGAACGGTCTTTGCCAGTGCCACCCCGACCTGTTGGCCGGCCCCGGCGCGTCCTAGCATTCCCCCCGGTCGAATGGGTGACCCCACCCGCGACGCGTGCTGGGCCCTATGACTTTCCGTTAACACGAGGTGGATGACCGTGCGATTCAAGCTCCGCCCGAAAGACGACACGTTCTTCGACTACTTCACCCGTGCGGCCCAGAACCTCGTCAAGGGCGCCGAACTGCTGTCGGAGCTGGCCGTGCCCGGCGCGGACGTGCAGTCGGTCTCCGAGCGTCTCGGCGACATCGAGCACGACAGCGACCAGATCACCCACGCGCTCTACAACAAGATCAACACGTCGTTCATCACGCCGTTCGACCGGGAGGACATCTACCGCCTCGGGTCACAGCTCGACGACGTCATGGACCACATCGAGGCGACCGGCAACCTCGTCTACCTG
Organism: Actinomycetes bacterium; assembly: GCA_023437285.1. GTDB lineage: Bacteria > Actinomycetota > Actinomycetes > Mycobacteriales > Micromonosporaceae > Luedemannella. The sequence continues at coordinate 2,467 of JAEZGP010000524.1, forward strand.
TACGGCCTGACGAAGATGCCCGCGCTGCCGCGCGAGATGCTCGAACTGATCGACGTCATCGACCGGCAGGCCCGCGTCACGGCCGACGCCATGCCGCGGCTGAAGACGATGAAGGACCTCAAGGAGTACTGGATCGAGTGCAACCGCCTGGAGAACGAGGGCGACCGCGCGTACCGCATGCTGCTCGTGCGGCTCTTCTCCGGTGAGTACGACGCGCTGACCGTCCTGAAGATGAAGGAGGTGGCCGACGAACTGGAGCAAGCCACCGACGCCTTCGAGCACGTGGCGAACACCATCGAGACGATCGCGGTCAAGGAGTCCTGAGTCCCTTGAGCGCGGAACTCGTCGGAACCATCATCGTGATCATCGTCGCGATGGGGTTCAACTACACCAACGGCTTCCACGACGCGGCAAACGCCATCGCCACGTCGGTCTCGACCCGGGCGCTCACCCCCCGGGTGGCGCTCGGCATGGCCGCCGTCGGCAACCTCATCGGCTCGTTCATGGGCAGCAACGTCGCGGCGACCGTCGGCTCGGGCATCGTCTCGCTGCCCGAGGGCCGCACCAGCCTCGGCGTCGTGCTCGCCGGGCTGATCGGCGCCACGGCGTGGAACCTGATCACGTGGGCGTTCGGCATCCCGTCGTCCTCGTCGCACGCGCTCATCGGCGGCCTGGTCGGCGCCACGATCTTCGCCGCCGGCGGCATCGTGAAGTGGGTCGGCATCGTCAACAAGGTCGTCCTCCCGATGGTGATCTCGCCGATCGTCGGCTTCCTCCTCGGCTACCTCGTCATGCTCGCCGTCATGTGGCTCTTCCGGCGGGGCAACCCGGGCAAGCTGAACCGGGGCTTCCGCGTCGCCCAGACCGTGTCCGCCTTCGGTATGTCCGTCGGCCACGGCATGCAGGACGCCGCGAAGATCATGGGCGTGGTGGTGCTCGCGCTGACCGTCGGCGGCTTCCACGAGGGCCACGGCATTCCGGTGTGGGTCAACTTCCTCACCGCCGCCGTCCTCGCCGCCGGCACGTACGCGGGCGGCTGGCGCATCATCCGTACCCTGGGCCGCCGGGTGATCCACCTCGGCCCGCCGCAGGGCTTCGCCGCCGAGACCACGGCCACCTCCGTGCTCATCGCCGCCACGAACTTCGGCCTGCCCATCTCGACCACCCACACGATCACCTCGGCGATCATGGGTGTCGGCGCGACCAAGCGGCTGTCCGCCGTACGGTGGGGCGTCGCCGGGAACATCGTGATGGCGTGGGTGCTGACGTTCCCGGCCGCGGGCGGCATGGCCATGCTGTGCTACTTCGCCGTACGCCCGTTCTTCAGCTAGTCGTACGTGACGCCGATCTGGGCGCGGACCGCGTCCAGTACGCCCATGATCTCGACGGTTTCGGCCTGCGGGATGAGCGGCGAGTCGAGCAGGCCCGCGCGCAGGCAGCGCATGACCTCCTCGGCCTCGTGGCTCATCCCGTTGCCCCGGAACGGCACGTCGAACTCCTCGACCTGCTCACCCCGGACCAGCAGGAACCCGTTCGGGCGGAAGAACGGCCCGGGCACCTCGATGCGGCCCGTACTGCCCACGATCGACCCGCGCATGCCGGAGACGCCGACGGCGCCGCAGTGCAGCGTGGCGACCGCGCCCGAGTCGTACCCGAAGACCATGCCCGTGTTGGCGTCCGTGCCCTCCGGCCACAGCGACGCCCACGCCCGGATCTCGGCCGGCGCGCCCAACCACAGGTGAGCGAACGTCACCGGGTAGATGCCCAGGTCCAGCAGGGCACCGCCGCCCAGCTCCTTGGCGCGCATCCGGTGCGTCGGCTCGAACGGCCCCGCCACCCCGAAGCTCGCATCCACCGACACGACCTCGCCGATCGCGCCATCTGCGATCAGCTCGCCGATGCGCCGGATCGCCGGGTTGGCCCGCATCCACATGGCCTCCATGAGAAACAGGCCGCTCTGCCGCGCCGCGTCGACAAGCTCCTGCGAGCTGGCCCGGTCCAACGTGAACGGCTTCTCACACAGCACCGGCTTGCCCGCGTTGAGGCACAGCAGCGTGGCCTCGTAGTGCGCCGGGTGGGGGGTGGCCACATAGACGACGTCGACGTCCGGGTCCTCCGCCAGCCCTTGCCACGACCCGTGCGCGCGGGGGATCGCGTGCTGGGCCGCGAACCGCTGCGCCGCCTCCGTGGACCGTGACCCCACCGCGGCGACCACCGCGTCCGGCAGGAGCTTGAGATCTTCAGTGAACTGGGTGGCGATCCAGCCCGTGGCCAGGATGCCCCACCTGATCGGCGTCGTCATGCCAGCGACCGTACAGGGCCTAAGGTCAACTGTGTGGAGGCAAGCTATCCAGCGCCGGCGTGGATTGTCGACCGGGCCCGCGAGTTCGCCGCGTCCGGGGGCACCCCGGCCGCGCCGCGCCGCGCGGCCACCGTCGTCCTGTTGCGGTCCGCGCCAGAATCCTTCGAGGTGTACGCGCTACGCCGCGCGTCGACGATGGCGTTCGCGCCGAGCATGTACGCCTTCCCGGGCGGCTCGGTCGACGAGCGCGACGCCCGGGCTGAGGCCGCCGGCGCGCTCGCCTGGTACGGGCCGGCGCCGCACTGGTGGGCCGAGCGGCTGAACCTGCCCGAGCCCGACGCCGTCGCGGTCGTGTGCGCGGCGGTCCGGGAGGTCTTCGAGGAATGCGGCGTCCTGCTCGCCGGCTCCGCGTCGGCGCTGTCGTCCGAGCCGGCCGCCGCCGCTGTCGGGGAGACGCTGGTGCGCGATGTCAGCGGGCCGCGGTGGCAGCGGGCCCGGGAGGCGCTGGTGCGCCGCGAACTGGGGCTGGCCGAGTTCCTCGCGGACGCCGGGCTCGCCGTCCGGTCCGACCTGCTCGTGCCGTGGGACCGGTGGCTCACGCCCGAATACGAGCCGTACCGCTTCGACACGTACTTCTTCGTGGCGCGCATGCCGCACGGGCAGGTCGCGCAACACGACGCCGAGGCCGATGAGGCCCAGTGGCTGAGCCCGGCCGACGCCCTCGCGCTGCCGATGCTGCCACCGACCCGGCACACGTTCACGCTGCTCGCCCAGCATCCCGACGTGGAGTCGGTGTTGGCCGAGGGCGCCACCCGGTCGGTGCGGAAGCCCATCGTGCTGAGCCTGCGCACCACCCCGGACGGCGCGCACATCGTGACCATGTCGACCGACTGAGCCGGCGGCCCAGCCGGTGAACGCGCGTCAGCGGCTGTAGGAGACGTCCGTGGCCCAGTGGGCGAAGCCCAGCGCCGTGTAGAGCGCCACGGCGGAGCGGTTGGCCTCGTCGACGTAGAGCATCACCTGGGGCAGGCCCCGGTCGCGCAGGTGACGCAGACCGGCGAGGGTCAGCGTGCGACCCAGTCCCAGGCCCTGGGCGGCGGGGTCCACGCCGAGGACGTAGACCTCGCCGAGCGGGTCGTGCCCGTGGTCGCCGACGGCGCCGTGCACCTTGGTCCAGTGGAAGCCCAGCAGGGCGTCGTCGTCGTTGACGGCCAGCAGGAACCCGGCCGGGTCGAACCATGGCTCGGCCATGCGGGTACGCAGGTCGTGCAGGGTCCAGCGGCCCTGCTCGGGGTGGTCGGCGAACGCGCGCGCGTTGACCGCGAGCCACGCCTCGTCGTCGGCGCCGGGGCGAAACGCGCGCAGGGCCACGCCGTCGGGCAGCACGGGCTCGGGTACGGGCGTGCGCAGCGAGCGGCGCATCTGCCACAGCGCTCGCGCGCGGGTGAAGCCCAGCGACAGCGCCAGGGCCGACGCGGACGGGTGGTCACCGTGGGCCCAGATCCGCAGCCGCCCGGCCGGGTCGTGCTCGGCGGCGACGTGCAGCGCTGCGGTCACAAGGACGCGGCCGTACCCTCGCCGGCGGCGAAGCGGGTGCACGACGGCTTCGGCGGCCGCCCCGGCGTCGACGTCGGTCGTGTCCACGTACGCGTACCCGACGATGTCACCGCCGTCGCGGACGAGCAGGTGTACGGCGGACCCGTCGCCGCCGTGGCGCACGCGCAGTGTGGTGTGCTCCGACAGCGGG
>JAEZGP010000532.1 GCA_023437285.1 Actinomycetes bacterium
GCCCAGGACGACGCGGGCGACGGTGCCGGCCTGCTGGCCGAGCTGGCCGCGGCACCGGCCGGCGAGCGGGCCGCGCTGGTCTCGGCGGGCCTTCGCGAGATGACCGCCCGGGTGCTGCAACTGGACCCGGCGGCGATCGGCGACGCGGAGCCGCTCACCGGCCTCGGCCTGGACTCGATGATGGCGATCGAGGTCAAGCACCGCATCGAGGCCCTCCTCGGAGTGGACGTGTCCGTGCTGGAGCTGCTGCAGGGCGCCACCGTGGCGAGCCTGGCCGACCGGCTGGTCGCGGTCCTCGCGTTCGACGAGGCGGGCCCGGTCCCCGATGCCGGTGCGGCGGCCGCACCGGGCGAACCGTCGGTCGACGAGATCGCGGCGTTGCTCGCCTCGGCCGGCGAGGACGAACTGGAGCGACTGCTCCGCGAGCTGGAGGACACCACGGAAGGAGCCGGTCAATGAGCTTGTCGCTCAAACGCGCCGTCATGGGCGTCTCCCACGCCGAGGCCACCGGCTTCAGCAAGGGCGACAACGCCACCTGGAAGCATCTGGAGGCGGCGGTGCTCGCAGCCGTTGGCGGCTACCACGCGGTGCTCGACGGCAGCCGGTTCGCCGACCTCGTGCCCCGGCTCGACGAGGTGCCCCTGCCGCTGCGCGGCTACGCCTACGAGGGCGCGGCCATGGGGCTGACCGGGCTGGACTGCTTCCTGCCCGGCTCCCGGCTCAAGCGTTATCTCGCCGGGCCCGGCGCACCGCACATCTACATGGTGCACATCGGCGCGGGTGAGGCCCTGGCCCGGCTGCGCCGGCGGCCCGAACCTTTCCTGCGGACGTTGGACGATCCGGTGTTGCGCTGGCTCGTGATGGACGGCTACGGCTTTCACGAGGGGTTCTTCAAGCCGCACCGGTACGTCGAACGGCAGGAGGTGCCGCGGCACCTGTCGGCGTACGCCCGCACCGTCTTCGACCAGGGCGTCGGCCGCAGCATCTGGTTCACCTCGGGCGCCCAGGTCAAACAGATGGCGTGGACCATCGAGTCCTTTCCCGCGCACCGGCACGCCGACCTGTGGCTGGGGGTCGGAGTCGCCTGCGGCTACGTCGGCGGCGTGGACCGCGCGTCGATCGAGGAGCTGCGCGAGGCGGCCGGCGCGCACGCCGCCCAGTTGGCGGTGGGTACGGCGTTCGTGGCGAAGGGCCGCCACCGGGCCGGAAATCCGGTCCCGGACACCGACCTGGCGTGCGAGGTGTTGTGCGGCGGCCTGACCAGCAAGGACGCGGCCGCGCTCGTCGACCGGGCCTTCGTGGGCCTGCCCACCGACGCGCACGGGTCCCCGTACCGGGTGTTGCAGCAGCGGTTGCGCGACGCGTTCGCGCGGCCATAGCGGGAGGGCGCTTCGTCATGACCGTTGTCGGAAAGCTCATCAGGCCACTGTTCGAGGTGGCGCCGAAGGACATCCCGCCGCTGCCCGAGGACAACGCCACCGCCCGGCGGCTCAAGCAGGTCGTCTACACCGTGACCGACTGCTGCCACCTCACCCTGTTGCACAGCCGCTTCTCCTCCCTGGTGCCCCGGTTGGACGCCTACGACGAGGAGCTGCGCGGCTTCGCCTACGAGGGGGCCGGGGTCGGCTACGCCGCGCTGGACACCTGGCTGCCCTGGAAGTCGCGCACCCGCGACTTCGTGGCCGGACCGGCCGCGCGGTACCTGTACGCGGTCTATCTGGGCGCCGGGATGGCATTGGCGCGCATGCGCCGCAACCCGCAACCGTTCCGCCTCCGCCTGGCCGACCCGGTGTTCGGTTGGGTGGTCCTGGACGGCTACGGGTTCCACGAGGGTTTCTTCGCCCACCGGCGCACGGTCGGCCGGCGCGAGTACCCGCGCGCGATCACCGGGTACGCGCGGCGCGCCTTCGACCACGGCCTGGGGCGCAGCATCTGGTTCTCCACGGGAGCCGATGTCGAGCGCGTCGCGGCGACGATCGGGTCGTTCCCGCCCGGTCGGCACGCGGACCTGTGGAGCGGGGTCGGGCTCGCCTGCGGCTACACGGGCGGGGTGGACCGGGCCGCGGTGCAACGGCTGCCCGACGCGGCCGGCGACCATCGCCGGCAGCTCGGCGTCGGTGCCGCGATCGCGGCGAAGGCCCGTCATCAGGTCGGCAATCCGGCCACGCACAACGAGATCGCGTGTGACGTGCTCTGCGGCATGCCGAGCGCGGCCGCGGCCGCCCTGGCCGACGAGGCCCTCGCCGGGTTGCCCGGCGACGGCCCGCCGCCCGCCTACGAGGTGTGGCGCATGCGCATCCAGGAGCGGCTCGCCCAGTTCGTCCGATAGCACCGTGAGCGGAGGATCCCCATGTCCAACTCTCAGTTCGCCATCCACTTCTTCCTGCAGCTGACGGTCATTCTGGCCGCCTGCCGCCTGGTCGGCCTCCTGGCCCGACGGATCGGGCAACCCCAGGTCGTCGGCGAGATGATCGCCGGCGTGCTGTTGGGGCCGTCGCTGCTCGGCTGGGCGCTGCCCGCGGTCAAGGACTTCCTGTTCCCGACGGGAACGTCAATGACCATCGTGTACGCCGTGAGCCAGGTCGGTCTCGCGATGTACATGTTCCTCATCGGCCTGGAGTTCGACACCGACCTGATCAGGCACCGGGTGCGCAGCGCGGTCAGCGTGTCCCTGGCCGGCGTGCTCACCCCGTTGTCGCTGGGCGCGCTGGTCGCCCTGTTCCTGGTGGCACAGCCCGGCACGTACTTCACCGCAGGTGTCTCGCTGCCCCAGGCCATGATCTTCATGGGTTCGGCGATCGCCATCACGGCCTTCCCCATGCTCGCCCGGATCATCTTCGAGCGACGGCTGTCGGGCACCTCGCTGGGCACCCTGGCGTTGGCCGCCGGCGCCACCGATGACGCCATCTCGTGGTGCCTGTTCGCCGTCGTACTGGCGATGTTCCAGCACAGCGCGCTCGTGGCCGTCCTGGCGGTGCTCGGCGGTGCCGCCTACGCGACCGTCATGCTCACCGCGGGCCGGCGCCTGCTGCGGCCGCTCGGCGGGCTGGCCGAACGTCGCGGTGGCCTCAACTCGCCGATGCTGGCCGGGGTCCTGATCCTGCTGATGGCGTCGTCCTGGGTGACCGACCTCATCGGCATCTACGCCATCTTCGGCGCCTTCATCCTGGGCATCGCGATGCCGCGCGGCCGGTTCGCGGGCCATCTCAAGACCGTCCTGGAACCGACGGTGACGAACTTCCTGCTGCCGCTGTTCTTCATCTTCTCGGGCCTCAACACGCAACTCGGCCTGGTCGACAGCCTCCCGCTGTGGGGCGTGACGCTCCTGCTGCTCGTCGTGTCGGTCCTCGGGAAGGGCGTCGCCTGCTACCTGGCGGCGCGGGTCAGCGGCGAGCCCCGGCGCGAGGCGCTGGCGATCGGCAGCCTCATGAACGCCCGCGGGCTGATGGAGCTGATCCTGCTCAACATCGGGCTCCAGGCCGGCCTGATCACGCCGACGCTGTTCACCATGCTGGTCCTGATGGCCATCGTCACCACGCTGATGGCCACCCCCCTGTTCGAGCTCTTCTACGGCCGCCACCGCCGCCACGAAGAGCAGCTGTCGGACCTGCTGGCCGGCGCGCCCGTACCCGGTGCGGCGGTTGCCGCGCCGCAGCCCGTCGCCGCGGCGAGGAGCTGACCATGCCGGTGCCATGGGGAAGAGTGCTCAAGCCCGTGCTCGGGCTCTCCGCCGACGCGTTCCCGAAGATGGCCGCGGAGCGCTTCGGCGCGCAGGAGGACATGGACCGCACCTGGCTCACCTTCGAGCCGGTGGCGCGCACCCTCGTGGACAGCTTCTACCTGACGATGGACGACAGCCGCTTCGCCGTCCTGGTGCCGAAGTTGGAGGCCGTCGACGAGGAGCTGCGCGGCATCGCCTACGAGGGCGCCGGCATGGGGCTCACCGTGCTGGACAGGCTGATGCCCCGACGCAACCGCCTGGCCGCCTTCCTGGCCGGGCCTGGCAAGCCCTACCGCTGCCTGGTGCTCATCGGCGCCGGCCTGGTGTTGCCGCGCATGCCGGGGAGCCCGGAAAAGTTCCTGGCCGCGCAGGACCCGTTCCTGCGCTGGTTCGTCATGGACGGGTACGGCTTCTACGAGGGCTTCTTCTCGTGGCGGCGGACCGTCGAGCGCCACCAGGTGCCCGACCGGCTGCGCGGTTACTCGCGGCGGGCCTTCGACCACGGGCTCGGCCGCAGCCTGTGGTTCTCCACCGGGGCCAACGTGGAACGCATCATCGCCACCATCGAGGGCTTCCCGGCGGCCCGGCAGCCGGACCTGTGGAGCGGCATCGGTCTGGCCTGTGCCTACGCGGCCGGTGTGATGGACCGCGCGGCGGTCCTGCGCCTGTTCGAGGCGGCCGGACCCCACCGGGCCCACGTCGCCGTCGGTACGGCCGTGGCGTCGGTGTTCCGCGAGGAGGCCGGCAACGTCGCCCCGCACACCGATCTGGCCTGCGACGTGGTCTGGGAGCGGACCAGTTCGGAGGTCGCCCGGGTGGCGGAGAGCGCCCGCCGGGCGCTTCCGGTGGGCGGCCCGGAGCCCGCCTACGAGTACTGGCGCAAGCGTATCGAGACGCTCTGGCTCGCCCAGCCCGAGTACTCGCACGAGGAGGTCGGCACATGACCGCGATGGGCAACGTGCGCCGGATGCTGTTCGGGATCCCGTCGGCGAAGGCGGTGTTCAGCCGGCCGGGCTTCGCGCCCGAGGCGTGGCAGCGGTTCGCGCCGGTCGCGCGTTCGCTGGTGGAGGGCTACCACGCGACGTTGGAGGACAGCCGGCTGCGCGTCCTGGTGCCGCGGTTGGAGGCGGTCGAGCCGCCGTTGCGCGGCTTCGCGTACGAGGGCGCCGGGATGGCCCTGGCGGCGCTGGACCTGATCACCTTCTCGCGGCGCCGGGTGACCGAGTTCGTCAAGGGACCCGGTGCGGCGCACATCCACCCGGTGTACGTCGGGGTGGGCTTGGCGCTGGCCCGGCTCAGGCGGCGTCCCGAGCCCTACGTGGCCGACCTCGACCCGCTGATCGGCTGGGTGATCGCGGACGGCTACGGCTTCCACGAGGGGTTCTTCCGCCGCCGGCGCTACATCGACCGGCATGCGACGCCGACGCGGCTGACGCCGTACGCGCGGCGGGTGTTCGACCAGGGTCTCGGCCGGGCGATCTGGTTCTCCAACGGCGCGGTGGTCGACGCCGTAGTGACGATGATCAACGGTTTCCCGCCCGGGCGGCACGCCGACTTGTGGAGCGGCGTCGGCCTGGCCAGCGCGTTCGGCGGGGGCGCGGACCGGTCGGCGCTCGAACGGTTGCTGGCCTGCGCCCGGCCCTACCGGGCACAGCTCGCGCGCGGCGCGGCGACGGCGGCGGCCGGCCGGGCACTGGCGGGCCACCGGGCCGCGCATACCGACCTCGCCTGCGAGGTCTACTGCGGCATGCCCAGCGGTGAGGCGATCCGGGTGCTCGACACGGCCCGCGCGTGCTGCACCGGCAACGACGCTTCGCCGGCCTACGAAACGTGGCGGCAGCGCACCGAGGCGCTGTTCGTCGCCTGACCCACCGTCCTCGAGCAACGACCAGAAAGGATTCCGCCATGTACGACGTGATCGTCATCGGTGCGCGGGTCGCCGGTTCGCCGACGGCGATGCAACTGGCCCGCAAGGGCTACCGGGTGCTGTTGGTGGACAAGGCGAGCTTCCCGAGCGACACCGTGTCCACCCACATGATCACCGTGGAGGGCAGCGCCCAACTGCGCCGCTGGGGCCTGTTGCCGCAGGTGGAGGCGACCAACTGCCCACCGATCACCAACATCGTCCTCGACCTGGACTTCCCGCGTTACGGTCACTTCACCCTCACCGGGTTCCCGCCGCCGATCGACGACGGGTTCGGGGCCATCTACGCCCCCAAGCGCGTCGTGCTGGACAAGATCCTGGTGGACGCGGCCGCGGCGGCGGGCGCCGAGGTGCGGGAGCGCTTCTCGGTCACCGGGCTCATCACGTCCCGGGACGGCCGGGTCACCGGGATCACGGGCCGCACAGCGGACGGCACGCCGGTCAGTGAGACCGCGCGCCTCGTGGTCGGCGCCGACGGCATGCGGTCCACGGTCGCCGAGGCGGTGGGCGCGCCGATGTACCACGTCGCCCCGCCGTTGGCCTTCGGCTACTACACGTACTGGGACGATGTGCCGCTCAAGGGACTCGAGTTCTTCACCCGCCCGGGCAGCACGGTGATCGCCTTCCCGACGAACGACAACCAGGCGGCCATCTTCATCGAGCGACCGGAGCGCCACTTCGCCGAGTTCAAGGCCGACCTGCTCAACAACTACCTGGCCACCGTCGACGCGATAGCGCCGGGCCTGGGCGAACGGGTACGGCACGGCCGGCTCGCCCACCGCATCATGGGTGCGGGCAACCGGGCCAACTTCTTCCGCAAGCCGTACGGCCCGGGCTGGGCACTGGTCGGCGACGCGGGGGCCCACAAGGACCCGATCACCGCGCAGGGCATCACCGACGCGTTCCGCGACGCCGAGCTGCTGGCCACCGCCATCGACGCCGGGTTCTCCGGACGCCGGTCCATGCGCGGCGCGCTGGCCTGGTACGAGCACCGGCGCAACGAAGCGCTCAAGCCGTTGTACGACTTCATCGTCGACCACGCGGCGATGGAGCCGTTCCAGCCGGAGTTCCAGGACGTGCTGGCCGCCCTGCGCGGCAACCAGGACGCCATCAACCGCTTCTTCGGCGTCATCCAGAACACCGTGCCCTGGTCGGTGTTCTTCTCGCCCGAGAACCTGTCGCAGATCATGGGGCTGCCCGACCCGGTGGAGCAGGCGGCCTGACCGGCCGAGCACGAAGGAGACGCCATGCCGTACGTGATCACCGAGCCGTGCATCGGGCACAAGGACGGTTCGTGCTACGACGTGTGCCCCGTCGACGCCATCGCGCCGCGCCCGGACTCGGCCGACGTCGAACGCCACGACCAGCTCTACATCGACCCGGTGGAGTGCATCGATTGCGGCGCCTGCCAGGCGGTGTGTCCGCAGGAGGCGATCTTCCACGAGGACGACGTCCCGGCCGAATGGGCGGGCTACGCGACCCTCAACGCGGCCTTCTTCCGCCGTACTCAGTCCTGACCGGACAGCTCGATGGTCGTCGGAAGGCCGAACCGCCGGGGCAGGTGCGGGTCGAGGAAGCGGGTGATGGTGCCGATCCTGTCGCCATGCAGGTCGAGCACCATGACCCCTTCCGCGTGCGCCGCCCGCCCGGCGGCGTCGGCGAGGTAGAAGGCGAAGGCGGGTTGAAGGTTGGCACTGGTGGGGCGGAGGTGGAACCGGCGGCCCGCGCGCCAGTCGGCGCTGGCCTGGAAGAACGCGCCGATGGCGGCGGGGGCCTGGTACACGTGCGGCGCGGGTGGCATCGCCAGCCAGGCGTCGTCGGTGAGCAGGGCGATCACGCCGTCGATGTCATCCGCGACGAACGCCTCGGCGAAGGCACGGCTGATGCGCCGCTCGGCGGCGGAGCCGCGCGCGGGCGGGGCATGCCGCTCCCGGGCACGGCGGCGCTGGTCGATCGAGGCGCGCGCGCGTTGGAGGGCGCCCTTGACGGCGGTCGTGGTCGTTTGCAGCATGGTCGCGACCTCGGCGGTCGAGTATCCCAGGACATCGCGCAGCACCAGGCTGGCGGCCTGGCGGGGCGGCAGCGCCTGCAGCCAGGCGACGAAGGCCAGTTCCACCGTCTCGCGGATCTGGGACTGTGCCTCGGGATCGGGCGTGGCGTCGATCAGCTGCCTGAGCAGCACGTCCGGGTACGGCTGCAACCACGGCAGATCGCCGTGACGGGTGGGCGGGGGCGGGTCGAACGGCGGCGGCGGCACCTCGGCCGGCCGGCGGCGAGCGTCGCGCAGCGCGTTGAGGCAGCGGTTGGTGGCGATCCGGTAGAGCCAGGCGCGCACGGACGAGCGGCCCTCGAACTCGGCGAGTCCGCGCCACGCCGCCAGCAGCGTCTCCTGCAGCACGTCCTCGGCGTCGGCGACCGAGCCGAGCAGCCGGTAACAGTGCAGGTGCAGTTCGTGCCGGTACCGGTCGGTCAGGGCGCGGAACGCCTCAGTGTCGCCGGCACGGGCGGCATTGACAGTCGCCTCGTCCACCATCGGATCCTCCGCCGCCCGTGCTGTCGCGTTGGCTGAATCGGTCGCCCACCGTTCCGTTCTCGCCGACGTCGGTGTCTTAACAAGCACGGCAGACCAACGGACAGGCTAAGCCATAGCGATGGAGCTATCCGTGCATGACTGTCCAATTTAAACCAATTAGTACGCATAATGACGTTGCTCACCGTACAGCAGGCGTTACCTATCGTCAGGCGGAGCGATAGTGGTGAAAGGGGACAGATGAACCTCGTGGACACGTCCGAGCGGGAGGCCGACACGCAGGCCGCCCGCTATCAGGCATCGTTCTTCGGACCGTTTCGGATCACCCTGAACGGCAACCCGCTCGGCGAGCCCACCTGGCGCCGCAACCGCGCCCGGACCCTGCTCAAATGGTTCCTGATCAATCCGTCCACCAGCTTCAGCGAGGAACAGTTGTGCGCATACTTCTGGCCGGACCGCTGCCGGCAGAAGGCGTCCAACAACCTGCATGTGACGCTGCACTACCTGCGGCACGTCCTGGAGCCGGGACTGCCACCCCGCGGGCTGTCGACCTTCGTACGCCGCAACGCGAACAAGCACTACTGGTTCGACCCGCAGGGCCTGTGGTGGACGGACGTGTCGGAGGTGCGGGACCTGCTCGCGGCCGCCCGCCTGGCCAAGCGCCGGGGCGACGTGGCCCAGGCGATCCGGCTCTACGAGCGGTCCGTGTCCTACTACCAGCTGACGTTCCTGCCGGAGGAACTCTACGAGGACGTCTTCTCCACCCACCGGTTCGAGCACGACACCGCGCACGCCGATTCGCTCAACGAGCTGATGCACCTGTACCTGTGCGCGGGCCAGCTGCCGAACGCGCTGTCCTGCGCCACGCAGCTGCTCGCCATCGACCCGTCCTGCGAGAACGCGGTGAAGAGCATCGTCCATGTGTACCTGCGGCAGGGAAATGTTTCCGGCGCGCTGCGCCAGCTCGACGACTTCCTCGCCGGCCAGGCACGGCAGGGCGGCGCAACGGTGGGCAGTGAACTGCTGACCTTGCGCAGCAACATCCTGCTGGCGCGCTGACCCGCAGCGGCGCCGCGTCAGGCATGCTGCGGGCCCGGCGTGGCCGGGCGTCGCGCGATGTGTCGCACCCGGGCGATAGGTTCTCGGGCCATGACCGTCCCCACCACGCCGTTCGCCGACCGCGCCGAGTTCGACGCCGCGGTCGCCACCGCCCGCGACGCCGCCACCGCCTACTACGACACGGCGGTCATGGTCATGCCGGACGCCGACTACGACGTCCTCACCGAGCGCATCGCGGTCACCGTCGCCGTCCACCCCGACTGGGACGACCAGGGGCTCACCACCGAGGTGGCGGCCGGCGCGTCGGCCGGTGGCGACGTGGTGCACCCGACGCCGATGCTGTCCCTGGACAAGGTCAAGACCCGCGACGACCTGGCCGCGTTCGTCGTGCGGCTCGCCGACCCGGCCGTCGTCGAGGTGAAGCTCGACGGCCTGGCGGTCCGCGCGCGCTACCGCGACGGCCGGCTCGCCCTCGTCGCCACCCGCGGCGACGGCAGCACCGGCGAGGACGTGACGGTCCAGGCGATGCGCGACGGCGGCATCGCCGGCCTGCCGATCACGCTGGCCGCGCCGTTCACCGGGGAGGTGCGCGGGGAGGTCTACATGACCGACGCCGACTTCCTGACCGCGAACGCCAACCGCGTCGCCGCCGGCGGCAAGGCGTTCGTCAACGCCCGCAACGCGACCGCCGGCGCCCTGCGCACCCAGACCGCCGTCGCGGCCACGCCGATGACCTTCGCGGCCTACGAGGTGACGGGAGACGAGGCCGACGGGTTCACCGGCCACTCGGCCCGGATGGCCTACGCCGGCTCGCTCGGCTTCGCCACGGCGTACGAGCTGACCCGCGCGGCCGCCGGCGGCGAGGTGGTGCTCGACGGGGCCGACGAGGTCCTCGCGGTCATCGACGCGATCGAGAAGGCCCGCCCGACGCTCGGTTACCAGATCGACGGCGCGGTCATCAAGGCCGAGACCGACGCGGCGCGCGATCGGCTCGGCATGGCCAGCCGCACGCCGTACTGGGCGGCCGCGTTCAAGTACCCGCCCGACACCGGCTTCTCGGTGCTGCGCGCCATCGAGGTCGCCGTCGGCCGCACCGGCCGGGCGTCGTTCCGGGCGGTCATCGACCCGGTGTTTGTCGGCGGCTCCACGATCACGTACGCGAGCCTGCACAACGCGCCGTGGATCGTGGCGCAGGGGCTCGCCATCGGCATGAAGGTCGCCGTCCTGCGGGCCGGTGACGTCATCCCGCGCGTGACCGCCGCCGTGGGCGAGCAGCCCGAGGGGCTCACCGCCTGGCAGCCACCCGACGCGTGCCCGCAGTGCGACCAGGAGTGGGACAGGTCCAGCCTGCTGTGGCGCTGCCACACCGCCTCGTGCGCGGCGGTCAACGCGCTCGTCTACTGGTGCAGCCGCGAGGCCCTCGACGTCGAGCGCATCGGCGAGTCGATCTGCGAGGCCCTGGTCGAGCAGGGGCTGGCCACCACGGTCGCCGACCTGTACGAGCTGACGGTCGACGACCTGGCCAACCTCCCGATGGGCACGACCTCCACCGGGGCCGTGCGGCGGCTCGGGCTGGCCAACGCCACCGAGATCGTCGCCCAGCTGGAGGCGAGCAAGGCCCAGCCGCTCAACCGGGTCATCACCGGCCTCGGCATCCGGATGACCGGCCGGTCCGTGGGCCGGTGGCTCGCCGCCCGGTTCCGGTCCATGGCGGCGCTACGCGCCGCGACCGTCGAAGAGATCGCCGAGATCGACAAGATGGGCCTGATCAAGGCCCAGGCGGTCGTCGACGGCCTCGTCGCGATGGGTCCGGTGATCGACCGGCTGGCCGCCCACGGCCTCACCATGGAGGTCGTCGACGACGGCGGGCAGCGCCCCTGGGACGGCAAGAAGGTCGTGGTCAGCGGGTCGGTGCCGGGCATGAGCCGCACGCAGGCCCAGGAGGCCGCCGCCCGGCTCGGCGCCACCGTGTCCGGATCGGTCAGCAGGAACACCGACCTGCTCGTGGCGGGCGAGGGCGCGGGCAGCAAGCTGGCCAAGGCCCAGGAACTGTCGGTAGAGGTGATGACCGCCGAGGACTTCGCCGCCCTCTACGCCGCCACGTTCGCCTGAGCGACCCCGCTGCCCGGCCGCCGTCGCTCAGTGCCGCACCGTGACGTTCCCCGAATCGGCCGTGGCGACGATGGTGCGGGTCGCGTCAGCCGACTCGGTGACGGTGACCGTACGCCGGCCCGAGTCCGTGTCCGCGCGCACCCGGTAGCCGCCATCGGCCTGCGGTACGGTCAGCGTCACGTTGCCGGAGTCGGCCCGCGCGTCCACGGTCGCCGGCACCGCCACGAAGGTGAGCGCGATATTGCCCGAATCGGCCTTTGCCACGAGGTCGCCGGAGAGTAGCCCCGAACCGTCGATGTTGCCGGAGTCCGTTTCCGCCCGCACGGTGCCGGCCGCCCCGTCGAGCCTGACGTTGCCCGAGTCGGCGCGCACGTCGGCGCCGCCCGTCATGCCGGTGAGAGTGATATCGCCGGAGTCCGTGCGGACGAACACCGACGCGGCGGCGGGGACCTTCACACCGTAGTCAACGTCGCAGGTGCCGAACCTGGGGCACTTCACCGAGACGCGCATGGTGGCGCCCTCGAACGTCTCCGTCACGACCGGCTTGTCCGTGCGCCACCGCAGCCGGCGCGAGACGGAGACGACCTCACCGGTGGCGGGGGAGAACACGACATCGCCCGAGTCCAGCTCGATCTCCACCCGGCTGACCCGCTCGGCGTACTCCTGACTCTGGTCCTCGGTCCTGATCTGGCCGGTCAAGCCGCAGCCGCCGAGGGCAAAGGTCAGCGCACCCGCGATGGCGACCGTGAGTCCGGTTTTTATCCGCATGGTCATCCTCCTGGATCGGTTCCAGGAACTGACAGTAGGCAGTCCGTGCGGCGGCGCCCATGCGGATGACCGGCCTTTTCCCCTGCGGCTAGCCCCACCCCCGGCCGCCGGTCACGGCCAGGCGTGGTCGCGGGAACGCTGCGCCGGGGCGGACGGGCTCGTCAGCAGGTTCATGTCGTGCTTGATGACCTCGGCGATGGCCTGGGCGTTGTCGCCGAGCGCCACGACGTTGCGCATGATCACATTAAGCATGGCGTGCAGGCGCAGGCGCGTCTCCTCGCCGGCCTCGTACGACGGGCCGGCCGCGCGGCGGTAGGTGGCGGCCGCCCGGTCGGCCTCCTCGCGCGCCTCGGCCATCATCGCGGCCGCCTGGGCCTGCGCGTCGCTGATCTCGGCGGCGGCCTGTGCGCGGGCCGCGTCGAGCTCGCGTTCGGCCTGCTCCTGAGCGCGGGCGATGATGCTGACCGCCTGCGTGGTGACCTCACGCTGGCTGCGGACCGCCGGGTCCTCGCCGCGCTGGCGGTACCAGTCCTTGAGCCGGCGGTTCTCCTGCTGCAGGGCCGCCACGTCCTCGTCGCGCGCCCGCAACTCCTCGCCGATGAGCAACAGAAAGTCGCGCACCTCGCCCTGGTCGTACCCGCGTCCGCCCAGGCGCGAGCTGAGCGTGAACTCGCGGTGGACCACGTCGTCGGGGCGTACGCGCGGCCGGCGGTACGCGTCGTAGTTCGTGCTCATCAGGCATGGGCCCCGTTCGTCAGGTGGGCGGATCGGTCAGGCACGGGAGTCCCGCGGCGGCGCCGAGGGTCGGTAACCCCGGCTGTCGTAGTCCTCGTAGCGCACCGCGTCGGGCGTCGTGGGCCAGCCGGCCTCGGCCAGCGCGCGCACCGTCCCCCGGACCATCTGCTCCGAGCCGCACACGTAGGTCACCAGGTCGGCGCGCGGCCGCTCGTGACGCACGGCCACGTCGACCGCGTCGCCGGCCTCCACGCCGCTGTCGGCGGGCGGCTCCTGGCTCACGGCGGCCCGCACGGTCAGCCACGGGCGGCCCCGGGCGAGCCCGGCCAGCGCGTCCAGGTCGTACAGGTCCCTGGCGCGGCGGCCGCCGACGACCAGCGTGACCGGTCGGGGCTCGGTGGTGGCCACCTGCTCCACGACCGCCTTGAGCGGGGCGAGGCCGGTGCCGCCGGCGATGAGCAGCAGGTCGCGCTCCTCGCCGGCGGGCAGGGTGAGCCGGTCGCCGACCGGTGCGCCCACGCGCAGCGTGTCTCCCTTGCGCAGGCTGACCACCAGCGCGGGGCTCAGCTCGCCGCCCGCGACGCTGCTCACGTGCAGGTCGATCGTGCCGTCGCGACGGGGGGCGTTGGCGGGGGAGAAGTGGCGCCAGACCTTGGGCCGCAGGTGCGACTCCACCGAGATCGACTGCCCGGGCAGGTAGTCGAGGCGCGACTCGGGCTGCACGGTGATCACCGCGAGGTGCGCGTTGCGCCGGCTGTGCTCCACGACCTCGCCCGTCCAGTACGGCGGTGAGGTCTGGTCGGCCCGCGCGGCCGCGTCCTGCATGGTGCGCGCGATCACGCCGTACGCCGCCGTCCAGTCCTCGGCCAGCGCCGGGGTCCAGTCGGCACCCAGGAAATGCGCCAGGGTCGCCAGCAGCGCCTCGCCGACCGCGTCGTAGTGCGCGGCCTGCGTGCCGAACTTGCGGTGGTCGCGGCCCAGGGCCTCGACGAACCGGACCAGGCGCTGCGGCTGGTCGACGTTGGAGACGATCTCGCCCAGCGCCGTTACCAGCTTGGCGCGCTGGTCGGACATGCCGGCCGGGAACATCGACCGTACCTGTTCATGGGCGAGGAACAGGTACGAGTAGAAGTAGCTCGGGACCTGGCCGCGGGGGGGGGGGGGGGGGGG
>JAEZGP010000094.1 GCA_023437285.1 Actinomycetes bacterium
GCGTCGATGCGGGCCGCGGCGTCGATGCGGGCGGCGGCGTCGCGCGCGGCGGTGGCGGCCTCGGCCGCGAACGCCTCGTCGGGCGTGACGCCGAGCACCTCGGCCACGAACGGCAGCAGCGGCAGGGTCGGCAGCTCCTCCGGATCGAACCAGGCCGCCGCGTCGGTGGACCCGTCGGGCTCGTCGCGCAGCTCACCGCCGAGCACGTCCACGTCGAAGATCAACCGGTCGTGGTGCACCAGGCCGCCCCGCCGGTCGACGATCATGTCGTGGCGCACGTCGCGCGGCGCGCGTACCCGTACCCGCAGGCCGGTCTCCTCGCGGATCTCCCGGACCGCGGCGGCGGCCGGCGCCTCGCCGTGGTCGATACCGCCGCCCGGCAGCATCCAGCGGCCGGGCTGGATCGTGTCGGCTCCCAGGCGCACCAGCAGCACCCGGCCCTGCCCGTCCAGACAGACCCCGTACGCCCCGATCCGCCGCCGTCGCACGCGCGCCACTCCCATCGTCAGGTCCCCTCTTTCGGGGGAACCCTCCGATGATGCCACCCGTACGGGTTACGCCAGCGGTGCTCGGGAGAGCGCCTCCTCGGTGACCTCGGTCAGCGGCAGGCTCGTGAGCTGTTGCGGGTCGAACCAGCGGGCCTCGGCCGTCGAACCGCCCACGTCGTGCACCGTCGGCGGCGTCGGCGTGTCGACCATGACCCGGTAGAAGGCGCGCACGCCGTGCCAGTCGATCGGGTACCCCTCGGGCCCGAGCGACGCCGGGTCGCGGTGGCTGGCGACGCCCAGCAGGTTGAGCAGACGCCCCTGCTGACCGGTCTCCTCGATCAGCTCGCGGATCAGCGCCGGACCGGGCTGCTCGCCATAGTCGGTGCCGCCGCCGGGCAGGTGCCACCGGCCGGCCCCCGGGTACCCGTCGGCGATGCGGGTCAGCAGCACCCGGTTCGTCGGGTCGGTGACCAGGCCGTACGCCGCGAAGCGCTGGGTGCGGTGCAGCCCGTCGGGGCCGGGCACCGCGTAGAAGGAGGGCAGCTCCGGCGTCTCGTCCGGCGCCTCGGCGTCGGCGCTGATGTCCATCCCGAGGGCGGTCGCGGTGAACGGACGCAGCGGCAGCTCGCCCAGTTCGTCGCGGCACACCCAGCGGGCCAGGTCGGTCGGCTGACCCACCCGTTCGCGCAGCGCGCCGCCCCGCAACGCGACGGCGTAGATGAGCCGGTCGGTGTGCAACGCGATGCCGGGCAGGGTACGCAGGTCGGCAACGACGTCCAGGAGCCGGTCGACGCTGACGGAGAGGCCGGTCTCGGCGGCCGTCTCCCGTACGACGGTGTCGAAGGGGTGTTCGCCGTGGTCGACCGCCCCACCCGGAAGCGACCAGGCGCCCGGGGTGCCGGAGGTGACGGAGGCTCGAACCAACAACACCCGGTTGTCGGAATCAGTACATATGCCGTAGGCGGCGATCCTCCGCAACGGCTCGGTCGCGCGGGTCACCGGAGAATTGTGACCGTTTCCCGCGCGAACAACGATTCGACTGTCGGATCAGTGACATAACCGTTACGGACTGTCCACTTTCGTGGCTGGTCGCGTCCCGGCTACAGAATGTCGAGGTTGTTCATGATGTTGATGATGCCGGGCCCGAGCACGACGATGAACAGCGACGGGAACAGGCAGAAGATCAGCGGGAACAGGATCTTCACCGGCACCTTCTGCGCGATCTCCTCGGCCCGCTGCCGGCGCCGCAACCGCATCTCCTTGGCCTGCTCGCGCAGCACCGTGGCGATCGGTACGCCCAGCTCGCTGGCCTGCACGATGACGGAGCAGAACGTCTTGAGTTCGGTGACCCGGGTACGCGGTGCCAGCGCGCGCATGGCGTCCGACCGCGACAGGCCGATCTGCATCTCCTGCAGCGTACGGGCGAACTCGCCGACGAGCGGTCCCCGGCCGTAGCGGGCGACCTGGCCCAGCGCCGCGTCGAAGCCGAGGCCGGCCTCCACGCTCACCGTGAGGATGTCGAGCACGTCCGGCATGGAGATCGCGATCTGCTCCTGCCGGTTGTACCCGAGCTGGTAGATGATCAGGTCCGGGACGTAGTAGCCGACGACGCAGCCGGCGAGCGTACCGAGGATCGCGCCGCCGATACCGCCGAAGAACAGGCCGACGACGAGGCCCGCCACGCCGAGGGCGAGCAGGCAGATCCCCTTGAGGCTGAAGATCCGGTCAATTGTCCAGAATGGCGGGTTGCCCGCGTAGTCCAGCCACCGGCGCAACCGGGTCAGCGTCCCACCGGGGGTGAGCTGCCGCCCGATGCGGGTGACCCGCCCCGACAGGGGGGCCACCACGCGGGTGCTGAAACCCTCGGCCTCCGGCACGGCCGGCGTGGCGCCGGTGGCGTAAACCCGGTCGATCGAGTAGAGGCCCCGCGCCACCCCGGAGCGGCGGCCGCCGGACGTGGCCAGCGAGACGACCAGGATGGTGAGGCCGATGAAGAGGGCAAGCCCGGCGACCCCGAGAACCAGCGATGACGTCGAGCCCACGCTCACACCTCGACCTTCACGATGCGCGTGATCCAGACGATGCCGGCGACCAGCAGCACGGCGCCGACCAGCAGCATCATGATGCCGACCGGGTCGGTGAACAGCGGCTGCAGGTAGTCGGGCCGCGTGAAGTACGTGAACAGGGCCAGCACGATCGGCAGCGCGATGAGCACGTAGGCCGACAGGCGACCCTCGGCGGACAGGGAGCGCACGTGCCGGTGCAACCGGGCCCGCTCGCGCATCGTCTCCACCGCCGTCTGCAGGACCTCGGCCAGGTTGCCGCCGACCTCCCGCTGGATGCGTACGGCCATGAGCGCCCACATGAGGTCGCGGTTGCCGCTGCGGTTGGCGACGCGCTCCAACGCGTCGGCCAGGTCGCCGCCGAGCCGGTACTCGGTGAGCGCGCGGCCGAACTCCTGCGACAGGGGGGCGGGCGACTCGCGGACCAGCGAGTCGAGCGCCTGGGGCAGCGAGAACCCGGAGCGCAG
>JAEZGP010000595.1 GCA_023437285.1 Actinomycetes bacterium
CCTTCGGCGAGGGCTACGCCGACCCCGCCGCGGTCGGCGAGGACCAGCCACGCGCCGGCGTCGTCGGCCGGTTGCGGGTCGCCGGGCTCGCGCGGCGCCGGCATCCAGTCGATCTCGTAGAGCCACGTGTCGATGCGGTCGGTCGTGAGCCGGCCGGCGGCCTCCAGCGACTGTGCCCGGAACCCGCCGATCTCCACCAGCGGGGTGCCGTCAGCGTCGGTGAGCCGGATGTCGCTGACGATGCGGCGCGCGTCGGCCTCGATGACCCGGGCGTGCACGTGCATCTCGGCGGCCGGGCGCCCGAGCACCACCACCCGGTCGACGCCCACCGGCAGGAAGGGAGCGACCTGATCGCTGTCGCCGGTCAGCGCCCGCGCCGCCGTCAGCAGCACCTGCAGCGCCGCGTCGACGAGCGACGGGTGGAACAGGTACCCGTCCAGGGTCGGCGCGACCGACGCGGGCACCCGTACCCGTCCGACGGCGAGTCCCGCGCCCATGTCGACCGACTCGACGGCCTGGAAGGCCGGACCGTACTCGAAGCCCATGAGCCGGGTCTGCTCGTAGAACTCGGCGCGACTGAGCCGGTCAGGGCAGGCCGCGCGGGCGGCGGCGAGGTCGACCGGTGCCCGCTGGGGCCGGCGTTGGCGCAGCCGCGCCGTGGTGTGCAGCGTCCACTGGCCACCCTCGGTTCCGGTCCCGGGCACGTAGCTGGAGATCTCGACGGTGCCCGGTTCCTGCCGCAGGGTCGTGCGCAGCCGCGGGTCGGCCAGGTCCGTGAGCAACAGCGCCCGGCGGAACTCGACGTCCTCCAGGGCGTAGTCGCCCTCGCCGTAGACCTCCCGGGCCGCGGCCAGCGCCATCTCGATGAACGCCGCGCCGGGCAACGGCACGTTGCCCTGGATGCGGTGGTCGGCCAGATACGGCAGCTGGCCGGTGTTGACCTCGAGTTCCCACGTCGGATGGGTGGCGTTGAGGCGCTGGCCGAGCAGCGGGTGCACCGGGGCGAGATGGCGGTCCTCGCGCGCCTCCGCGGACTCCGTCCAGTAGCTCCTGAGCTGCCACGGGTAGGACGGCAGCCGGACGAACGACCCGTCGGCGTAGCAGGCGCGCCAGTCGATGTCGCAGCCGTTGGCCCACAGCTCGCCCAGCGAGGCCCGCAGCACGGCGCCGTCGGGCTCCTTGCGCCGCAACGACGGCACCACCACGCCGGTGCGGCCCTGTTCCGACAGCAACTCGTTGAGCGAACTGGCCAACACCGGGTGCGGGCCGAGTTCGACGAACACCGTGCAGCCGTCAGCGATCATCTGCGTCGCCGCCGCCGCGAAGAGCACCGTGCCGCGCACGTTCTGCCACCAGTAGTGGGCGTCGGCGTTGCCGCCGTCGATGCGGGTGCCGGTCACGGTGGAATAGAGCGGCACCCGCGCGGGCTGCGGCTTGAGGTCGGCCAGACCCGTCATCAGGTCGTCGCGCAGCGGGTCCATGAAGTGGCTGTGGTAGGGCACCTTCACGGCCAGGAACCGGTGGAAGACGCCGAAGGTCTCCAACTGGGCGGCCATGCTTTCGAGGATCGCGGCCTCACCGGCCAGGGTGACCGCGCTCGGGCTGTTGATGGCCGCCACGGAGACCGTGGGCCCGGCGTCGTCGACGGCCATGGTGAGCGTCTGCGGGGTCAGGCCGACCGCGAGCATCCGCCCCTGGCCGGTGGTGCGCTGCTGCAGGCTGCTGCGGTAGTAGACGACCCGTACGGCCTCCTCGAAGGTGAGCACGCCGGACAGGTACTGGGCCGCGACCTCGCCGGTGCTGTGGCCCACGATCGCGTCGGGCACGACACCCCAGCCGCGCCACAGCTCGGCGAGGCCGACCTGGACGGCGAAGTTGGCCGGCTGGGCCACCTCCGTCTCGGCCATCCGCGAGTCCGCCTCGGTCGCCCCCATGGCCGCCACCAGCGACCAACCGGTGTAGCGGGCCAGTTCGGCGTCCACGCGCTCGACGGCGGCGCGGAAGACCGGCTCGGTGTCCATCAGTTCGCGCGCCATCGCCCACCACTGCGGCCCCATGCCCGAGCAGACGAACGCGATCCTGGGCGCCTCGCCGGGCGGTACCCGGCCGGACACGAGCCCCGCCACCCGGGCGTCCGAGGCGTACGCGGCGAGCTTGTCGGCCGCCTCGGCGCGACTCGTGGCGACCACCGCGAGGCGATGATCGTGGTGGGTGCGGCGCAGGCTCGCCGAGTAACCGATGTCGTGCAAGGGCTCCTGCGTGTCGGACAGGAAGTCCCGGTAGGACGCGGCGATGGCGGCCAGGGCCTCGGGGGAGCGCGCGGACAGGGGCACCAGGTAGGGGCGCTCGCCCTCGGCCGCCGGGCGGGGCCCGGTCCGGTGGGGCGGCGCCTCCTCGAGCACGACGTGCGCGTTGGTGCCGCCGAACCCGAAGGAGTTGACGCCCGCCCGGCGCGGCCCGGTGGTGTGGGGCCAGTCCTCCAGTTCGGTGGGCACCCGCAGTTGCAGTTCGGCGAAGGGGATGTCCGGGTTGGGGTCGCGCAGGTTCAGGTGCGGCGGGATCCTGCCGTGCCACAGCGCCAACGCCGCCTTGGTCAGGCCGGCGATGCCGGCCGCCGCCTCCAGGTGGCCGATGTTGGTCTTCACGGACCCGACGAGGCACTGCTCGTCCTCCGGGCGACCGGCCGACAGTACGTTGCCGATGGCCCGCGCCTCGATCGGGTCGCCCACGGGCGTCCCGGTGCCATGGGCCTCGACGTACTGCACCTCGTGGGCACCGATGCCCGCCCGGCGGTACGCGGTGCGCATCGCCGTCTCCTGCGCCACCTGGTTGGGCACGGTGATGCCGTTGGTGTGCCCGTCCTGGGTGACGGCGCTGCCCCGGATGAGCGCGTAGACGGGGTCGCCGGCGCTGAGGGCCGCCGACAGCGGTTTGAGGACCACCACGCCGACGCCCTCGCCCCGCGCGTACCCGTTGGCCGACGCGTCGAAGGTCTTGCACCGGCCGTCCGGGCTGAGGAAACCGCCCTTCGACTCGGCGATCGTCATGTTCGGCGCGATCATTACGTTGGCGCCGCCGGCCAACGCCATGGAGCACTCGCCGTTCCAGATCGCCCGGACCGCCAGGTGCACCGCGACCAGCGACCCGGAGCAGGCGGTGTCGACCGCGAGGCTGGGTCCCCGGAAGTCGAACACGTACGACAGCCGGTTGGCCAGCATCGTCATCATCATGCCGGTGGCCGAGTGGCTCTGGAGCTGGTAGCGGCTGTAGACGCCGTAGTTCTGCAGCAGCTGGTAGTCGAGGGTGAACCCGCCGACGAAGACCCCGGTGTCGGAGCCGGCCAGGTGGTCGACCACCAGTCTCTTATACACAACTGACGCTGCCGACGAATTAGA